>CAYWZD010000014.1:0-24064 GCA_964462755.1 uncultured Victivallales bacterium
AGAAACGCTTCCCTCCTTTTCTCTTGAATTCCAAGAACTCCACTGACGCAATACATTGCTCCAAAAATTATTCAACTTTTTTTCAAAAACGGTTTGACAATTCGATTTTCCATGATAAAATGTTTTTATTAAATTTGTTACTCGAGCAACAAAAAGGAAAAATTTCATGGCGGCAAGTATAAAAGACATTGCAAAAATGGTTGGCGTCTCGCGTCAGGCCGCGGCATCGGTTCTGAACGAAAGTCCGGTCTGTCATGTTTCCAAGGGGAAACGCGATGAGATTCTCCGTCTTGCGCACGAGCTCCATTACCGCCCCAATGAAGCGGCAAAAATACTCAAGGGGAAGTCCGGACGGATGATCGGAGTCATCATGGATTCGTATGCCAATGCACCCGTCATGGAGATTTTTGCCAGAATGGAAGAATATCTGGCACAGGAGGGATACCGGCTTCAGGTGGGGTTGACTCACGAAAACAAGGAACGTTTTCTGGCACATCTGGAAGACTTCCAGCGTTTCAAAGCGGCGGGCGTGGTGGCGTTGGCCCATACCTATGCGGGACCGGACTTCAACCTCTACGACGAACTGGCGAGATATCCGAACGTTGTCCTGTTCGGGCGTCCCAGCCTGCCGGACAAAACCTTTCCGCGGGTGGAACTGGACTGGGCTGGGGTCTATTGCTCTCTGGTGGCACGTCTTGCGGAATCGAGGGCAAAACGGATTGCACTACAGGTGTCATGGCCGGGATATTCGGCTGAAATCATCGAAGGATATCAGCGGGGACTGAAACAGGCGGGACTTCCGTTCCGGAAGGATTTGCTGATGGATATCCGGGAACTGACTCCCCTGCCGACCGCGGAATATGCCGGGAAACTGATTGCCCTCCAGGCGGATGCGCTTCTGACGACCGACGACTGCGGGGTGCGTCTGATTTCGGAACTGCTGCGGGGCGGAGTCCGCATCCCGGATGAAATCCAGATCATCGGCCGCTACAATCTTCCATTCGGCACCTATTTCTATCCGGGAATCACTACTCTGGACTGCTGTACGGACGAGGTGGCGCGCCGTCTCGGACGGAAAATCCTTTCGCTGATTGCGTCCGAACCCGTTGTGGAGTGCGAAACCGTGGTTCCGAAAGTGATTCCGCGGGATTCCACCAGATTCCGTTAAGATCAGGAGAATATCATGAGAAAAACGGCTTTTCTCTTTCTGTTGTTCCTCGGAGGGCTATGTCCCGGAAAAGAAAATCGAATTCTGAATGGAGATTTTACATCGGAAAAAGGAGAATTCCCTCTTTATTGGATGTTCCGCTCCCACTCCAATGGAACGGTGCATCATTTTCCTTCGGGGGGACCGGATGGGAAAAATTTCATTCGGGTCCGAAGTGAAAAAGGAGCTTTCCTTCTGGAACAGAGGAATCTCAAACTGATTCCGGGAGAATCGTATAAGCTTTCCTGTTTTTTCCGCACCAGAGATGTGAAGGATTCCACGACAGGCGTATTTCTGGAAGAGGGAAGGGGAATCCTGAACCTTCCCGCCGATTGCCGGCAGTGGCAATATCGGGAAATTCAGTTTTCTCCGAAAAAAGAGGTTTCTTCTGTCACAATCGGGGTTGATCGGAACGGCGGCGAACTGGATGTCGCCGACCTGAAGCTCATCCCCCTTGCGGAAAAAGAAAAGGAACGTTCCCTGACTCAGCGTGAAAATCGGGAGCCGGTTTTTGTTCCTGTTTGCAACCTCGGCTATCTGTCGCCGCATTCGAACCGATTGAGCTTTTATTGGGCAGGCGTTTTTCCCGCCGATCCGGAGAAGCTCGAATGCGTCTTCACTTTTGCCCGTTCCGCAAAAACGATCAGACGTCCTTTCGGAAGCGGAGAAGTAACGTTCGACGTGAAAGGGATCGAACCGGGGGAGGACGTATTGACGGCAAGGCTTCTGGAGAAGGAAAGCAAACGGGAACTTTACTCGCAGGACTACAAGGTCAGAATCCGGAATCTTCCGGCGCTGCCGTCCGCGGCAAAGCCGCTCAACAATTTCGTGACGGAAGTTTTTCACGGGAAAATCCGGAAAGGACAGGAAGTGGTTCTCCCGAATCCCCGTTATGGATGGATGTTCTTTCGCTGCAGAGGCGAATCATCGGGGGCTTTCGAGTTGACTCTGGACGGAAAGAAAATCCTGGATGAAAAAAGTCTCCGCGGAGAAGCGGTGCGTCTGTTGGAACCCGGAAAATACACGGTGAAAGTCAACGGGACTCCGGGGATTCTCACGGTCCGGCTGATCCCGGATATTTTGAATTTTCCGCTGGGAAGTTCGCGGTGGCCGGGAAACGGCCGTTACGATTGGACGTTTGCAAAAAAATACATGCTTCCCGCGATGACTACGATCGATGTCGGCGGCGCTTCTTCCGGGGAATTGGCGGAGATCAGATCCATGGGGCTTCAATGGTTTTCCAATTTCGGCGTTCTCAATCCGCAAAAGAAAAATGACAGAGAGGACCTGCTCAAGCGTCTGGAAACCTCGAAGAGTTACACCGATCCTCAATATGACGGCATGACGCTGGATGAAACGGAATACTGGGACACTCCGGCGCTCGATCCGTATGCATGGGCCCTCCGTCGTTTCAAAAATCCGCGGAACATCCCATTGCATTCTTACGTGATCGGCCCGCCTTCGCCCTCATATGCCAACTTCATTTCCGCGGCAGTCAACGTCTCGGACGGACGCGGACGGATATTGTATGAAACCTACAACCGGGAACAGCGAACCGAGCGGGAGGCGGAAAACTACCTGCGGCAAATGCCTCTTCATGCGGGAATCTACCGGGCTATTGCGCCGGACATCTTTGCGCAGAATCTGAGCATCATTCTGGGAAACTTCAGCGAAAATCCTTCCATTTCACTGGCCAGTTTCCCTCATGTGGACTACAAATACTATCTGGAAATGCAAGTGCGCCTTCTGGCAACCGATCCGGCCTTCCGCGGACTGGGCGGCGTTGGCTGGTGGGGAACGCACGCGGCAAACGAGGAGATCGTGCGCTGGTCGTTCGCCCTGATGAAACATTATGCGGTCGAGGGCCGCACCGACAGTCTGTCCGCACGTTACGGATTCCGCTATGCCCCCGGTCATTTGAAAAATCCGGACTTCGAAGAAGGTCTGGCCGGGTGGAGGGCCAATTCCTTTGTGAAGACGGGGACACTCAAGGACTTCTGCAGTAAAAGCGAACGGCGCTACGGAAGCGTTTACAATCCGGGCGACACGTTTGCAATCATGACGCGGACGAAGGACGGATATGGAGAATTGCGGCAGAACATTACCGGGCTTGGGCCCGGCAAAACCTATTCATTGACGTTCTTTACCGCAGACTATAATGACATGAAAAACGGGGTCGTCGCACCGCGCCGCCATAAAATGGAATACGAAATCGGAGGGGTGGAAATTCTGCGCCGGGTTTGCGCGGTCGATTACCGGAAAGCCAGGGATGAAAAGGACAAGGCGGCGCGGATCAATGCTTATCGAATTCTCTTCCGTGCGGAGAAAAAAGAAGCGGAGTTGGTTTTCCGGAACAAAACGGCCGAACCGGGAGAGGAACTCGCGCTCAACTATGTTACCGTAATGCCGTATTTTGAGCCTGAAATGAAGGAGGAGAAATCCCATGATCCTATGTAAAACATTTGTTTCATCTCTGGCCGTGACCGTATTGGGGCTGTCTGCCGGAGAACCCCTTATTGTGAACGGAGATTTCAAGGCGGACGGCATGCGTTTTCCGCCCTGCTGGATGTTTGTCAATTATTTCGGAGGACAGGTCGATTACTTCCGTTCCGGCGGTCCGGACAACCGGCCGTTCGTCCGTCTCTCCTCCAGCAGCGGCGCAACCCGTCTCCAACAGAACAATCTCCGGCTGGTCCAAGGGGAAAAATACCGGCTCGGAGCCTGGTGCCGCACACGGAATGTTGTCAACAAGGCCTCTGGAATCCGGGTAGGGTTTGGATCATTTGCCCAGCCGGGAGAAAATGCCGTGGTTGGTCTTCCCGAAAATACCGGCGGATGGAAATATTATGAACGGGAAATCACTTTGGCGGAAAAAGAACTCCCGCATTACCGTTATTATACGGTGGACATCGTGCTGGATTCGGGCGGTGGAGTGCTCGATGTCGCGGGCGTGCAGCTTTCTCCGGTAACGGAAAAAGCCCGAAACGGCTCCCTTTCCCAGATGGATGCAATGGAACCGCACCTGGTCCCGGTCAGTCCACTGTGGTATATCCCGAAAAACAAGCCTGCGATCGACTTCTTCTGGGTCGGGCGTTTTCCCGGCGACCCGGAGGCCGCGGACTGCGAGTTCATTTTCAGCCGTGATGGACGGTCCGGAAAAATTCCTTTCCGTTTGTCCCGTTTTACGGCGGACTTCTCCGGAGTGCTGAACCCCGGCGAGCAGAATATGACCGTGCGGATTCTGAGCCGCGCCAGCCGGAAGGTCCTGTATGAGGAGACTTTTCCCGTCCGCTGCATGGCGATTCCGGAGGTAAAAAATGCCAGGGTTCTGAACAACTTCGTGACGGAACTGTATAATGACGAACTCGCAGCAGACCGGAAAATCACTCTTCCGAATCCGCGTTACGGTTTTCTCCTGTTCCGTTTTCTTCCCGAAAACAAGGGAAAATTCACGGTTCTGCTGAACGGCAAACCGTTTTTTACGGAAAAAGCCCCGCTGTCGGAAACGATCCGCGCTTTGGAGCCAGGCGAATATTCCATTGAGGTCAAAGGGACAAAAGGCAGATTCATTGCAAGGCTGATTCCGGATGTCATGACTTTCGCATTGATGACCCCGCGTGCGCCCGGCAACGGACTTTACAACTGGGATTTTGCGAAAAAATATGTGCTTCCGGGTTTGACCACCCTCACGGCGGCCAGTCTCTCCAATGCGGAATATGCCGAATTGAAGGACCTCGGCCGGCAGTATCTGGACAACTACGGCATTCAGAACTGGAATGATCCGAACATCGCCGAAGACAATCTGGCGCGCATGGAAAAGGACAAGGTTTTTTCCAGTCCGAAGAACGACGGAACCACCATGGATGAATCGGAATGCTGGTATCCTCCCATGCTCGACCCGTATGCATGGGCGCTCAAACATTTCCGAAATCCGCACGACAAACTGATCGTGACGTATCAGACCGGACCGGTCAGTCCTTCCTATCTGAATGTGATTTCAGCCGCTGCGAATGTCTCGAAGGGGCGCGGCTGGCTGGCCTTCGAAGTCTATGCACGTGAACCGGACAATGAAAAAGGCGCCGAAAAACAGCTTCATCAGCTTGCTCAGCACTGGGATATTTTCCGCGACGCGGCGCCGGGAGTGTTCGACAAAGCCGGTCTTCTGCTGGGAAATTTCTCCGTGCATCCCCAGATTTCTCTTGCACATCATCCCGGCGTTGACTATAAATATTATCTCGACATGCAATTATGTGCCGCGGCGAATCACCCCTCCTTCAAAGGACTGGGCAAAATTGGATTCTGGGGCACCTACGCCGCCGACGAGGAAATCGTGCGCTGGTCCTTCCGCCTCATGCGTCATTATGCATTCGAGGGGAAAAAGACCATGCTTTCCGAAAAATACGGTTTCAAGTTTCTTCCGGGGCATCTTCAGAACGGGGATTTTACGGAAGGGTTGAAATTCTGGAAGAGCAGCGGCGGGGTTTCCGTTGACCGCTTTCCGGGATACGGAAAAAATTCACTGCGCTTTCATGGTTCCGAGGGAGCCGGAGATGTCTTTGCCGTATTTCCGCGCACGAAAGATTCTTTCGCTGAACTCGCACAAACCGCACGTGGCCTTGTCAAAGGGAAAAAATACCTTCTCTACTTTTACGCCGGAGATCTGGACGACATCATCAACAACCGCCAGAACGCCCGCCGGATCGGGATCGAGGCGGAACTGACGAATGCCGAAATACTTCAATCCACGCGATACACCGGAAACAACACCAAGTCGAAACATGCATGGATCAACACGCACAAAATCATTTTTACGGCGCTGCAGGATTCCGTGGAACTCAAGTTTTCGAACCGGAACTCGGAACCGGGTTCATCTTCCGTGCTGAATTACATTTCTCTGCGGCCGTATTACGATGTCGAAACAATCGAATAAAATATGGGAAGAAAGGAGCATGTCCATCATGAAGAAGAAATATGAAAATGCGGCAGACCGGAATTTTACGCTGATAGAACTCCTGATCGTGATTTCCATCATCGCGATTCTGGCGTCACTGCTGCTGCCCGCCCTGAACCGGACGAAGGAAAAAGCGGTCGGGATTCAATGTCTCGGCAAGCTCAAACAGGTCGGAATCGCGATCCTTTCCTACCGGAACGACTACAATGATTTCTGGATCAGCAACAACTGTTCTTCCTCGGTGATCCAGAGCGGCGGCGTTCTGCTGTATCCCTGGGCGTTGAAGCTGGCCGAATGCGGCTACATGGCCAATGATGCGAAAGGCTTCATGTGTCCGAATATGCTGAAGCATTCGGGAGAAATCACATTTACCTATGCGAACAGTTACGGCGCGCCATATCTGAATCCGACGACATCGGACCCGGCCAACACCTATGCGTTCGACCTGAAAGCAAAACAGATTCAGACGGTCGGGCAAAGCCGGGTCGTTCTGGTCATGGATTCGGCGCGTTTCGCCGGCTCCATCAGCGGATATGTCGAGGGCTCGGAGGTCAACCGGATCATACCGGGAGGGGATGTGAAAAATTACGGGCATGTTTACCTTGCGCATACCGGGCGGGCCAGTCTGCTTTTTTCCGATGGTCATGCCGGAACGGGCGGACCGTATGATCTGCGCCGGGAATTCGGCACGCTCAATTCCTATAACGGGGCGTTGTCGATCGTGAATTTCGCCCATATCGCCGTTGGGAAATGGGGCATGGTTCAATGTCAGTCGGCTTCCTCAATCACCTATGCACAGTAATCAATTCGGAGAAAGACATCGTTTATATGAACAGGGAAATGTGGGTTTGGACGGAACTTCTGGCATTTGACCGCGAAAAACCGGACTATGGTGTGGAAGAATATCTGGACAGAATCGGATTCAAGGTGACCGGAATTTCTTTTCTGCTTTCCAGCATGGATTTCGTTCTGCTTCACGGAGGAATGGGAAAAGAGAATGTCCTCTTCCCGGACATCTGTTCGCGTCAGGGACACGGGGAAAATGAGGAGCGCAAACGTCAGGAATGGACCAATTACGAGCTGCGCGGGTTGGTTGACGGATTGAAAAAACACGGGATCAAGGTGTTCTGCTCAATCTTCATTCTGAACATGCACAACCGTTATCACCGGGAGTGGGCGGTCGATCATCCGGAAATCCGGATGGGAGACAAAATCTACGGAATCGACAACGCATTTTCCATGCTGGCTCGGCTGAAAGACGGAACCTTGTTTGAAGACATCTTTCTCGAAAGGCTTTCCCGTGTCGTCACGGACTACAATTTCGACGGCTGGCACGGACCCGACGGGCAGGGGCCCGGCTGGAATCTGACGCATTCCGACAGCTCAGACCAATTCGTATTCCAGTTTGCGGAATATCTGGGGGAAGGCGTCCTTCCTGCTGAATTTCTGCGTAAAATGGACGGTTCCGAGGAAGACATGACCCGGAGGTTGGACTATATCTGGAGAAATTTCAACCGGGAATGGGCGGATTTTACTTCGAAACGTTGGTTTTCCCTGTGGACGAAGGCAGTCCGAGCCATGCACTCGATCGGCCGGGAAGTCATGATGAACTCTCCCTTTGCCAAATCGATCTTCGAATCCATTTTTTATTTCGGGCTGGATTACCGTGCCCTTGCCGGAATCGGAATCGACTATGTTCTCATGGAGACGGTCTCTGCCAGCATGGCGCTGATTGCGGGAGATCCGGAAAGGGTTTTCGACTATCGCGGCTCTCTTGCCGAGTTCAAGGCTTGTATGCCGAATACGAAACTGATTCTTCTCGATCCCGTCAAAGATGTCTTGGAAAACTGGGACGCCCTGCGGCATGCCCCGGCCCGTTTGGAGCGGGACACCTGGCTCCTCGCCAATGAAACGATTCTCCGCAATGGAGAACTGGTCCGCTGCGCCGACGGACTGTTGACCTGTGTGGGGGATGGAATCAACCGTTATGAATGGGCTCAGCTCGGGAAGATGTATTCCAACGCATTTTCGATGGAAAGCAGGGAGAGCGGGGAAATGCTCTGGCTTTGCGATCCCGGAATTTTCGATCCGCTGCGGGAGAATTACCGGGAGCACGGCACATGGCCGCCCTATCATATTGTATCGTATCTGGTGGAGACGCTGGGAATCGACATTTCCACTGTCTGTAATCCGGAAAGCCTCGATTCCATCACGCGTCCGCTTCTGGTTCCCGGCTTTGATCTGCTGGAAAGCTCCCTCAAACAGAGACTCCTTTCCAAAAAGGAATCCACGGTCGTGCTGATCGGCAATTTCCTTTCCGAGGCAGTTCCGCCGGATGCGGATGGTGTGTTCTGCACGCTTCATGAAGGATACCGGATCGGGTGCGTTGTTCTGAACGGAACCGGCGTCCGCCTTCAACTTGATCCGACCGAAAAGCTTTCCGAATTCAACTGGCTGGAGTATAACCGTTTCGTTCGCAACCGCTGTCCGCGGATGAGCATTCCGGAAGTCTTCTGGGATGCCGCCGGAAAACTGATTCGCGCACATCTCCCGGAAAGTCCCTTGCGTGACCGTAACAACGGCATCCGTATGGAACGGCTGAAAAACGTTTCCGGCGTCGAGCAGATCGCCTTGTATTCCACCAGTGATACCTATACGACTCCCGAATACTTTCTGCCGGAAGAGGTTCGCATCCGGAAACTTTCCGGGTTTCCATTCTCCTCTTTTGAACGGAAGAACGGGCGGCTTTCTCTGCCGGACCCCCGCTGGAAAATCTGCATTCCTCCGTTTGGAATGATTCTTTTTGAAACCGATCCGATGACAGCATCAACCCAGAATAAGGAGATATGACAATGAAAAACCGGATTGTTGCCGCAGTCCTTTTATTATGCCTTGGAACGCTTGCCGGAGAAACAATCCGGCTGGACTCCCCGGGGGCATGGCGCAAAGGAGAAAGAACTTTTGTGAAAACATCCGATGGCGCATTGCGTGTAAAAGGAACTCATTTTTTTACGGCGCTGGACCCCGTGGCGGTGTCGGACCGGAAAAGTTATACATTCCGTCTGAAGGTTCGTCAGGCGGACGGTTCGCCGTCATCGAGTTTTTACTTCGGGCTGCTTCCCTTGAACGACGAGGGGGCTCCCATTTCCATGAACATGGCGACGATTGTGAAAAAGACGGAGGGAGAACTTGCCGCGGATGTTGCCCCGGAAGATACTCTGGTCAAAATCAAACCGGTTGAAGCGAAATATTGGAGTGTCTATCCCGGCGGAGTGATCTGCTTCGGCGCAAGGGACAACTTGTGCGATTTGCCGAACAGACAAGTTTCTTCGCCGATGAAGGCCATTGAGAATCGGAATGGTATTCTGGAAATTACGCTCAAATCCAAAGCCAGATACAAAATGCTGGCCGGAACGAAAGTCCGAATCCAGATCGGAAGCGGCGCTTATCTCTGCACGGGCAGTGTCGCTGGCCTTTCCGGTGATTGGAAGGAATATTCAGGCACGGTAAAAGGAATTCTGCCGTCCGGCGAATGGAACGTAAAAAGCTTCCCGCACGGAACCGCATCATTGCAGCCGTTCCTGATGGTGAACTGGAACCGGAATGACGCGGCACTCGAACTGAAAGAAATGGTGTTGGAAGCAGAGCCCGTGACGGGTTATTCCGGGACTGTCGGAAAATGAGGAAGTGAAAACATGAGACGGCAGACTCTGGGCGTTTCTGCTTCATTGCTGGCTGATCTGCCGTTCACTGGATTGACCGCTCTCCCGCCGTCTGAAATGATTTTGAGAAAATATGCAGGCATGGCTCCGTTTGCGGTTGCATTCACTGCATTGCCTCTTTCTGTTCACATTCGCGGAATTCACGGATGTGCTGATGCGGGAAAAAATCCGGATCGGCATGGGATGGGCAGGGGGGCTGTCTCGATGACGCAATGCTGGAACGTTTTGGGGGACTATCAAATACGTGGACCTGGAACTCAAGGACAGCGAACCACTGAATATCCCGCGGCCCGGAATCCAGAACTATGTTAAATCTCGAAGAAGTTCTCTTTTTTTTGAAATGAATCAGTTTGGCTCAGATTTTTATGTAAATCACCCCTGCTGTGCATTCTCCGAACTTGAAAACCATCTCTCTTCTTTTATATTTGGAATTATATTTTATGATACAATCATGCTGGCGGTGAAATCGGTTTCACATCTGATAAGAAATCCGTTTGCGGACTTTGCTGCTACATCGCCGGATGATGATTTTGTCCGAATAAGCATTGAATATACTCAGATTCGTTGTCAGGAATTTTCTGATGGAAAGGATTCAATATGAGCAGTATCCCATGTAAAAAGAAGTTCAGCGGTGTCATGTCGGCGTTGGTGACTCCATTTGATGAAAGAGGCAAGATCAACAAGAATGCAGTAAAAGCATTGATCGAATACCAGCTGGCCTCCGGCATCAGCGGTTTTTATTTGTGTGGTTCTACCGGCGAAGGGGTCGTAATGACCTCTGCCCAGCGCAAGGAAATGTGTGAAACGGTTCTTGAAGTCAATGCCAAGCGGGGGAAAGTAATCGTTCAAACAGGATCGATCAATTGTGAAGAAGCCTTTGATCTGACTCGGCATGCGACAGAATCTGGAGTTGATGGAATTTCGTCGGTTGCCCCCTCCTTTTACTACCGGTATACCCGCAATGAAATTATCGATTATTACACCCGGTTGGCCGAAAACACCCATTTGCCGGTGCTGCTCTATGCCGTTCCGCTGCTGACCGTGGAAAATGTGACTGAAATCATCGAAAAACTGCTGTCCGTGGAAAATATCATCGGATTGAAAGACACTCGTGCCGATTTTTTCGAGATGTGGAAGCTGAGCCGCCTTAATGACGGAGACATCAACATCATCAATGGTTCGGATGAGTGTCTGTTGTGCGGCCTTGCAATGGGAGCGGACGGCGGAATCGGCGCTACTTATAATGTCATGCCTGAACTTTTTTCGGAACTGTACCGCAGTTTCGTTTCGAAAGATTTCTTTTCGGCGCAGACCCTCCAATGGCGAATCAACCGAATCATTCAAGTTCTTCTTTCCCATGCAAAAAGTTCATGCATCGGCACTGTCAAACTGACACTCCGTTTGCGTGGAATGGATGTTGGAACCCCGCGTTACCCTGCTGAGGATTTTACCCGGGATGAAGTTGATTCCTTCAAAGATGCGATGCTGCGGGCCGGGTATAGTTTTCATTGAAATAAAGAAGGAATCGTTCGTAATGACGACAGACAATGTAAGTAAAAAAATTGCTGAACTGGCCCCATTTTACCGTGAGAAATTGCTTGATGACGCCATCCCGTTCTGGCTGAAACGCACGGTGGACAGGGAAAAGGGAGGCTATTTTACCTGTTTCGACCGGAAAGGCAACCTGACATCCGATGATAAATATGTATGGATGCAGGGACGCAACTTGTGGATGTTTTCAGCCTTGTACAACCGTATCTCACGGGATGAGTGTTTTTTGAAAACCGCAGATGCCGGGAGGTCTTTTTTGCTGGAACACGCTTATTCCGGAGCCGGACGCTGGAGGTATTCACTCGACCGAAACGGCAGAGAAATTCTCGGAACCATCTCGATTTTTACCGACCTTTTCGTTCTGGCCGGTCTTGCGGAATATGCGATGGCGACCGGTTCAAAGGAAGACATCGCGTTCATAGAGGAGACATTGGATTCCGTCCTGAAAAACTTCAATGATCCGGATTTCAGGGAAATTTATCATGGAACATGGATTCCAGGCATTCTTCAGCACGGACCTTATATGACTACTCTCGATGTCCTGCTGACAATCGCCCCGCTTGTCGGGTCCGAAAGGGTCGATTCCGCCGTGCATCTTTGTACTGATATGATAGAGCATCGTTTCGCGAGAGATGAAGATCATTTGTTTTATGAGATGATTCGCCGGGATGGAACCGTTCCGGGTTTTCCGGGGGAAAGGTTGATTAATCCGGGACATGTGCTGGAATCCATGTGGTTCTGTATTCACGCCGGCCTGAAATACCGCGACAATGCCGTCGTAGACCGTGCCGTGGAAATCGCCGATTGGATCTATGAATTCGGCCGTGACCGGACGTTCGGAGGAATCTACGCGTTTTTGGATGCTTCCGGAAACGCACCGTTACAAACCGGATGGCATAAGGCGACGGATGCAAAATTCGACGACAAGGTATGGTGGGTCCATTTTGAGGCACTTTATACCTGCCTGCTTTGTGCCGTAGTGTCCGGAGACGGAAAATGGGAAGACCGCTTTCACGAATTGCACGATTATGTCTGGTCGCATTTTCATGATCCGGAATACGGAGAATGTTTTTCCTCCCTTCATCGCGACGGGTCGGTAAAGGATTCAGCCAAGGGATCACTCTGGAAAGCAGCCTATCACTACCCCAGAGCGTTGCTTAATATCACCCGGTTACTTGAACAGAAAGCATGAAATAATCAGGAGGGTATACACCATGGAATGGAAGTCGTCTTCACCCGAAATTCAAACAATTCCGGAGTTCAAAAACAGCGGTGGAAACAATCCGCGCCTGAGCATTTCGCTGTCGGATTGGACGGGAATCGGAATCTGGGAGAAGGATTTTCCATTCCCTGAAGGGGCTGCCGCCTGTCGGGTTTTTGTGGACAGCGACGCGCCCGCGGAGCTGGGAAACAAGGTTGGCGCACTGGCCTGTTTCCGCAAAAGCGACGGAAGTTATTACAGCATGGATTATCTTGAGCCAAGCGTGAAAAAAGACGGGACGCTTTCTTTTTCTTCCGTTTATAAACGAGACCCGGATATCATCGGCGTCACGCTCAAACTCTACTTCAAATGGGTTGAGGGAACCGTCGTTTTTCAGGGCGCCGGGGTGGAAGGCTGCGAAGCTCCGCCGGACCGTTTCGTCAAAATCGTGACCACCCGCTTGGCCCCGCTGGAGAAGGAGACTCCGGAGCAGCGGCGAGAAAGAATCGTGCGTCTGCTGGAACGGATTGAGAGGAAAGTCGTCTCGCCGGACCTGATTCTTTTTTCAGAAGGCATTCCGGACATCGGGATGAATCTGCCTTATTCCGTTTCCGCGGAGACGATACCCGGTCCGACATCCCTTCTTTTTGCGGGATGGGCGCAGCGCCTGAATTGTCATATTGCCGGAGGAATTCACGAAAAATCGGACGGAAACTTCTATAATACGGCGCTGATTCTCGACCGCAAGGGAAATCTTGCGGGAAAATATCATAAAGTGCATCTGACATGGGGCGAATCCATCGGAGGCATCCTTCCCGGCGACTCGTTTCCCGTCTTTGAACTGGATTTCGGACGGGTGGGATTCGCCATCTGCTGGGACAACTGGTTCTGCGAGAGTGCGCGGATGCTGCGCCTGAACGGCGCCGAGCTGATGCTGGTTCCGATTGCCGGGGACGGGATTCCGGAACATCGCGAACACGTCTGGCCGGCCCGTGCCGCCGAGCAGGGCATGTCCGCCGTTTTTTCCGCATGTTATCCTTCGGAGGATGGTATATGCGCTTCCAGAATATTCAATTCTTTCGGGGGGCTGGTGGCCGAAACCAGGGAGAACGACAGCTTTGCGGAAGGGGGCGTCAATCTGGCGGAACGATTGCGGACGTGTTATCTTTCAGTGCCATGCTATGGAGAAGGACGCTCACTTTATGTGCGTGAACGCCGGGACGGCCTTTACCGGCGCTTGAACCGTTCGTAAGCAGAAGGAGATATATTTTTATCGGTTTGAATCAGTTTGGATCAGTTTTTTGCGGCAAACCGATACTCCATCCCTTGCTATTGAAGGCTTTTTTCATTATAATATTGATACAGTCAAAACGAGGAAGCATGAATCCATGAACATAAGACCAGACAAAGCATCCAAGATGATCAATTATCTGGAGGAACGGATTGTGGGGGGCGTTTATTCCGCCGGAGACCGGCTTCCATCCATCCGGTCCCTGATGCGGAAATTCAATCTCAGTTACGGAACGGCCCGCCGCGGAGTCAACTATCTTTTAGGCAAAACCGGCAAAATGGAAAAGATTCCGTGCAAAGGAGTCTATTTTCATGTCCATCCGGAAAATTATTTGCCGGAAAACGGCCGGACTCTTGCCGTTTTCCATTCTCCGACACAGGAAAAATTCGGGTTGTATTACAGCGCTCTGAAAAGCATCTCCGCCCATGCCGAAAAAGATGGTTTTTCACTGCGGCTTATTCCGCTGGCTCCGACTTTCGCTACGGAGGAAGTGATCTGGTCCGCCTCGTCCGGCTGTTGCGGAATTATTTTTCTTCAGGAATACGATTCCGTTTTGAATTCGCTTCGAATTAAAATTCCGTCGGTGGGCATCATGATGGAAAACAGTTTCAACGGCACCATTTCCACGGTGAATCTCGATTACTGGTCCGCCGCGGAAATGGCGGTCGATTATTTCATGCGTCACAATATCCGGACCGTCCTCATTTCCGGCAGCAGTGAGCAAGTTTATCAGAAGAGAGGCCGCACGTTCGCGATGCTCTGGAAGGAAAAGGGATTCCGGTGCCGGATACTTCCCGCCGCGCCCGTCCGTTTTCAAAAGGGCATCGGGTATTTTTTCACCTCGGACAGCTGGGCGCATTCCTGTTCCGTCCTCTATAAGGAAAAGACAGGCCGCATGCTTTCGGACGACCATATTCTCATGAGCATGGACGGGAAACAGCTCCTTACTCCGGTCTTTCATCATTTTCCATCCATCGTTGTCAACTGGGAATCCATCGGAACCGCCGCGTATATGGAATGTGTCTCCAGAATCAATGCACCAGGGCTTTCTCCCAAGAAAATATATCTCCGCGGCTGGTGCATGGAAGATCGCGACGAACAAAAACGTTTTTCGGTTTCCAGAATGGAATCCGATAAGAAGAATACGTATACTGCAAGGAAATCATCCCAAAAAGAAATCTATTCAAAAAAGGAGAAAAACCATGTCGCCAAGTAGTAACCGCACGCGGGTATTCACATTGATAGAATTGCTGGTTGTTATTGCGATCATTGCCATTCTGGCCGGAATGCTTCTTCCGGCCCTGAACAAGGCCAAAGAAACCGCACAAAGAATCAGTTGTCTGTCCCAGCTCAAACAGCAGGGACTGGCCTTCGGCAGCTATAATTCCGACAATAAAGACTACTATCCCAGCATGGCGGATGGAGAAACCACCGTAAACAACCTTGAGCAGGGATATCTGGGGTATAAAACGGCAACCGGAAGCCTGGGACAGCTCAATCCCTATTTCGGATTAGATCAGCATCAGAACATCAATCTGACCCCCACCAAGAATCTTTTCAATGCCGGGCGGTTCAAACCCTTCATCTGCCCGGTCGACATTCCCGGACGCGGCGTATGGCGGATTACCTATGGAACCAAGCACAGTTTCTGGGGCAGCAGCTACATGATGAACGGCTGCGGGAATAATACCGGCGTCGGTTCACCCACCAATAAAAATCCGCCTTTCCTTGGATTGGTCAACAAGAAAACGGGCATTGTCAAGACGCCTTCCAAATGCATTCTGGCAGGGGAATGCGGAATCAATTCATTCCAATGGAGTTCCACTGGTCTGGAGAGCATTTCCCATGATTTGTACCGTCCGGTCTTCAATGTCCTTTTTACCGACGGACATGCCGACTATGTGCTTTTCAAATATGGAAGCGGAACGAAGATTACCAGCATGAATCCCGCTTTCACCGATGCCATAAAAAACGGGACTACCATCCACTACCAGACCACCTATACATTCATTCCGGAATTTCCGTAAGGGGGAAATTTATGAAAAAACTGGAAAAACTCGCACGTATCGTTGCGGACGGACACCACAATGCGTTTACCTCGATGGAGTATTTCAACGGAGCGTTATATCTGACATACCGGACTTCCGGCGGTCATGCCATGTCCGATGGAATCGTGACACTGAAACGTTCTTTCGACAATGGGGAAAGCTGGGAAGAACTGCCGTCTCCATTCCGGTCCGGCTGGAATTTCTATGAAGGATTTCTGACCTCGTTCAATGGAAAACTGCTGATGTTCGCCGGCGGCTATGAGATCAATAATGAACGCCCGGTCTGGTTCCTGAGTTCGCGCGAGTATGTTTCCGAAAGCTCCGATGGGGTGAACTGGACTCCTTGCAAAGAAATTTTTCCGCCTTTTCCGATCCGGCTCTGGCATCCGGTCGTGATCGGGGACTTCCTTTATGTTGCCGCACACCGTGTGATCCGGACCTATTTCAAGGACAATGTGTGGGAGGTCGACCTTCTGAGATCCCGGGATGGCTTTACGTGGGAACATGTCTCCGATATCTCCCGTGGTTCGACTGCCAACGAAACAGCCCTGCTTTTTGATGAAAACCGCCTGTTCGCTTTCCTCCGTAATGAGGGGGGCGCCGGACACCTTGCTTTGCGGGAAACGGCTTTGCCTTTCACGGAATGGAGCCCGGAAAAGGATTTCGGCGCAAGCCTTCAGGGGCCCGTGGTCGCGAAAATCAACGGACGCCGTTTTCTTTTCGGTCGCTATCGGGCGTCGTCGCCGCGGCTTGGCACACCTCTGGTCGATCGCGGAGGCACGGAACTGCGCTGTTATGTATGGGAAGAGAAAATCGGCGGCTGGGTGGAATACCTTTCGTTCCCCAGCGGAGGCGACTGTTCCTATCCGGCGGCCGTTCCGCTGGATGAAAACAGGATGCTCGTCAGCTACTATTCCCAGCACGAATACCTGGACGATCCCGGATTCCGGGACATGGAAGGAACTTGCGACATCTTTCTCGCAACCGTGCGCACGGACGGCGCTCCCGAATGGGGACGTCTCACTCCCGGCGCGCATGAACATCTTGAAAAACTTGGCGTGCTCCGGAGCTCCTGAGACATCGAAATATATAAGATAAAACATTCAAATTGCAAAGAAAGAATATTGTGCCGTTATGAAGAAAAAAATAGGAATCCTGTTGTTTATGCTGGCCGTGTCTCTGAGTGCCTCGGACTGGGTAAAGGTTTCCGGCGGGGTAACCGCCGACGCCAATCTGGAAGCCATTTCCGGCTACGGAACTTTTTTCAGAAAATTCGATGTTTCTCCGGGCAAGGATTATCTGTTTTCCGCCGAAGTCCTTTCGGATTCGGCCGTGACCGTCACCATCGGCGCGCCGGAAATCCAGCCGGGATACTGGAAAAAAATCGCCTATCCACGAACCGGTGAGAAGCAGACCATTTACGGTTTCTACAACTCCCGCAATGCAAGGTGCCTTCAGGTGACACTTTCGGTCCTGCCCGTTCAAGATGGGATTTCCGGCAAGACCGAAATTCGCCGGGTTTCTCTTCGGGAAGTCGATTTCCGCAATCTTCAGCCGGTCCGGAAAAAACAGATTTCTTCCAGCACTGTTTTGGACGCCAATTCTGCGATCGTGATTCCGGAAGGGGCCTTCTACCGGGAGCTGGCGGAAAAAATCCGGGCAAAGCTCAATCCCGCTCCGATGATCGTAACCGACAAGGAGGCCTGCGAGCCGGATCAGCCGACTCTCCGTAAGGAGTTCGCCGGAAAAAATCTGATTCTTTTGGGAAATCTCGATACGAACCGTGCCTTCTGGCCCGCCTACACTTCCATGCTGGCCGCATCCGACAACTACTACCCCGGTCCCCGCGGATATGAAATCCGAACCGCGGTTGACGTACTGCGAAACGGCAAAAATCACATCATCATCGGCAGCAGTTCCCCCGAAGGAGTCCGCCTTGCGGTGGAGCATTTCCTTCCGATGGTCCGTTCCGAACTGCCTTTCCTGCTCGATATCAAGCTGGATGGTGAATGCAAGAAAATCGTGGATGAAGATATTGCGCGCTGGAAACAATTTCCGAACGGAGACTTTCCTCAAAAGGAGGCAGGTTATCACACGATCCGCCGCTGGTATCACAACGCCATCGCCTACTACTGGACCGGCGATCCCTTCTATCGCGACATGGCGAAAAAACTGTTTCCGCCGGTTTTGAAGGATAACGCCTACACGCATCACTACATCATGGAATGGTTTTTCAAGACATGGCGCATGGTTGAGCCGACGGATTTATATACGGACGTACAAAAAAAACAGACGGAGAAACTGCTCCTGAACAATTATCTTGAACTCCAGACCGGCGCCGATCTGATCTGGTTCCGGTATTGGACGCCTCCCTACCAGAAGCTGATCGTCAATTCTCGGCACATCACGTCTCCGCTCATGTGTCTGGTGGAAACCAGCGACTACGTGCGGAATTCTTTGGAACTGCCTTCTCCTCTCCGAGAACTCGCAGACTTTACGTGGGATGAGTCCTCCCGCGCCATGCGGGGCATTTCCATGACCCGCCGTCAGGACAGCCTTCCCGGCGAGGGCGGAGGCGGCGGACTGGACGAGCTTTCCCTTTCCGTCTACCGTTTCATGCTTAAATACGGAATGTATGACTTCTTTCGTTCCGGGCAGGCGAAAAAGTGGAGCCAGTTTGAGTTCCGCGACCATTCCAATGTGCGTAACAACATACTTTTCCGGCAGAATTACAATTTCAAACTTCCTGCGGCCATTCTTGCCGCCTATTACCGCGATCCGGGGGATCAGTATTACCGGGAGACCGGCACTTACAATATTCTGGGGCAGGGGATGTTCGATGACCGCTACGTCTGTGGAATTGGGACATTCCGGAGCAATGTCAAGTCCCGCATGCCGGAAGAGATCAACCGTCTTGCTGTGGTGAGAACGTCCGACCATGACCTTGCCCACTCCAACTATTTCAATTTCCTTTCCAGCCGTTTTAATCCCGCCGTTCTGAAACAGACTCCGACGGACATGGTGATTCTCAAGGGAGGAACCCGTCCTGGAGATTCCCTGCTTGCCGTTTCGGGAGCCAGAAGATATATCGCCAATCCCGGAGAAATCGTCCAGCTTTCCGTCAACGGAACCGGCTGGCTTCACAACTGGTGGACCGGGCTTTACAGCAACGATACGGGAACTCCGTTCGAACGGAACATGCTCTATGTAAACCGTTCGAAACAACCCGGAAACGCGGTCGGAATCTACTCCGCGCTCGCGGGGCTGGAATGGTCCGTCTGTCTTCCCGGCATTCAGACTGCCTCATTGTGTATCACTCCTTTCAACGGAGTCGACTGGAAGCGCCGCCTCTATCGCGTCAATCCGGAGGCTTATCTGGTTTATGATGCGGTTACCGCGCTTCAAGACGACGATTTCGACATTGCTGTTACATGGCGTCCCATGTACGGAGTCCTGCCGAATACCGCGGATACGCTGTTTTCAACCCTCGGGAAAAACATCTTCTCGATTGCCTGTTCAGGGAAGGGGTTCACGCTGGAAACCAATACGAAAAACTATCTGAACAAAATTTCCCCGAAACTCAATTCCCATTTCGCCTTCCACGGGAGTCTCAAAAAGGGAGACCGCCTTGCCGCCGCGGCTTTGCTTCAGGTCAATGGAAAACTTTCCGTCGCGGAGCTTGGAAACGGAAAGGTGGCTCTGCTTGAAAACGGAAAAACCGTTTCTGAAATCACCTTCACCGATTCGGGCGTCCGGGAAGTCGGACGCAAACGGCTCGCGGCCTCCGGATGCACTCGCTTCGAACTGGACGGCACCTGCCTGTTCCAATCGGAGAAACCGGTGGGCATGGTCTGGGACTTCGAAACCGCCACGCTTCATGCGGACGGCGCGCCTTCCCGGAAAATGGACGTCTCCGAAAATAATCGTGTCCGCGCCCTTTGCGAAAAACATCTGGCGTCGATTGTCCTTCCTGCAAAAAATTCTTCTTCCGCCGAAGCGTCGAGTGCGCCCAAAACAATCCCGTGCCTGACAAAGGAATGGTTCTGCAATCCATTCCGGGAACCGGCCGTCGTCAATCTCGGATACGGGGAACGGACGATTTTCGATCTTGGAGAAACCGTCAGGCTTTCCGAAATCCGCAATCTGAACGCGTTCGTAAAACTGCCGGGTTCCGTTGAATTTTCCGAAAACGGCACACAATGGAAAAAACTTCCGCTGAAACCGGTCTGGATGCCTGGACAGAATGTCCGCAGCTACGGGGAAACCATCCCGACCGCAGAATACTACCAGGCCGCCATGCTGAACCCGGCTGTTTCGGCAAGATATGTCCGTTGCGCGAAACCGGAACGGCTGGAATTCCTCCGGTCCGACAAACTGGAACCATCCCGTCCGGTGAAGATTCTGGCCGTTCAGCCCTATATTCTGGCGGCGAACGAGATCCTGAAAGCGTGGCCCCGCCGGTATCTGAGCGAGAATTCCACCTTTGCCGTTCTGTCGCCCAAGGGGAAAGAACTCTTTGTCTATCGGACAAGGGACGGCCTTCATGAGCTCAAAGTGCTGGACTACCCCGCACCGGATTCCATCGGAATGGTCACGGCGGACGGAAAAATTCTTTTCTTCGACCCGTCCGGCAAAGTGCTCCGCAAGCTCAACGCCAACGACGATCTCAAAGCGTTCAATGACCGGTACGGCCGACCGGGAACCCGTCAGCCGGCCGGAGGGTTCTCCGCGACCTATTGCCTTGGCGCCTGGCGCAATCCCGTCCAGTTGATCGCGCCGCGATATGGACAGCTGAGTTTTTATGGAAACAAGGGCGATTTCACGGGGCTTCTCTATGGGGGAACCTACGGCATGCCCCATATTCTAAATCGCGGCTGCGATTTCAACGGCGACGGGGTGGAAGAACAGATCGCTCTCGGTCCGAATACGCTGGTCCATATCGACGGCACGGATAAATCTTATGTGCGTGCGCCGGGGTCACATATATACTGGGCGGAAGTCTATTCGAAAACGGAGTGTGTCTATCCGGTTTCCTGGAACATCAATTTCGGAACTTACGGAGCCCGGGTCCTCTGCTTCAAGCAACTGGATTTCGGAACCGGAAAATATGTCCCGGTGGTTGCCCGGACTTATCTGGGGATTTATGACGGAAAAGCGAGAAAATATGTATACGTCCGGGTCCCGCTGTCTCCCATCTCGGCGGCGGATATTGTCCGGACGGGTCCCTCCGCCTGGAAGGGAGTTATCAGCCAGGAGGACAATTCCGTCACGATCTTCGACTGGAAACAAACGCTCTCAAACCCCGTCCTTGCCAAACTTTCTGTTCCCGATGAGATCAATGCGATTCACATTACGAAGTCAGGACGTGTTTTTCTGGCCGGGAACAAGGGGCTGTACGAACTGGAAGGGAACCGGTCGGTCCGTCGTCTGGAAGGAATGTTCACGGATGTGAATTCCAGAGAAAATGAACTGCTGACAGCCGAAGCCGACGGTACGGTTTCCTGCTGGAAAATCCATTGAGGAGTCATCATTTTGAAAAAAATCGTTTTTCTGGCCGGGAATCAATCTGCTGTCGACCAGTTCTGGAATGAGGAAACAGTAGGGAAGGCGGAGAAAGCCGGTTTCCTGCTGACGGTCCAGTGTCATGAAAAAATGACATCGGAAGATGTGAAGCCGGACCCGGACGCCGTCGCTCTGATCACCACGTGGGGGTCCCCGAAGTGCGGCCCCGCAATTCTGGAAAAAATGCCGCGCGTCCGGATTATCGGACATGCGGCCGGATCAGTCCGGCTGGTGATCGATCCGGTGGTATATGACCGCCGGGTGCGGGTGGTTTCCGCCAACTTTATCATGTCAAAAGCTGTCGCGGAATGGTCCCTGATGATGACTCTTCTGGTTTCGCGCAATTTTTTCGCAGCGTCCGGCTACACCGGCAGTCATCGCATGGACTGGAAAAACTCTTTCCGCATGGCGGATATCAAAAATCAGACGGTCGGTTGCTGGGGCTTCGGGGACACGACCCGCCATCTTCTGCGCATGCTTGCTCCCCTGAGTCCGAAACGGATTCTCGTGCAATCCAACCATGCGTCTGAAGAGGAAATTCGTTCCTTCGGCGCAACGAAAGTGTCGTTTGAACAGCTCCTGACGGAATCGGACATCATGCATTGTCTCGTCGGCGTGAATCATGAAAACCTCCACCGGATCGGTTCCCGCGAACTAGCCCTCCTCAAGGAGGGTGCAACGATCATCAATGCCGGCCGTGCCGGACTGATTCAGGAACAGCCCCTGACGGACGCCCTTGCATCGAAACGCATCTCTGCCGTGCTCGACGTCTATTATACGGAGCCGCTTCCCGAAAATTCCATTCTTTACTCTTTCGACAATCTGATCATGACTCCCCACAATGCCGGGTTTCCGGGACGGAAACTATTTGTTCCTTTCCTGCTGGAAGAGTTCAACCGTTTTTTTGCCGGAGAGAAGCTTCAATGTGAAATTGACCGTTATCGTTTTGAGTCCATGACGGATGAATGTCTTGCCAGAAAGCGGGGGTGAAATTTCATTCTCTGGAAGAGCCGGTGTAGTTCATTTTCCGGTCTTTTCGGACTTGTCCTTTTCCGGGAGCGAGAGATTATTTTCGACCCAGCCGTCGTCGAGGGGATTGTCCACACGAGCGCCCAGATCCCGGAACAATCGTTTCATGTCCACGATTCCGCCCCACATGAACCAGACGGTCGACACCACTCCGACGGCGATTCCGACCACCACGACCGTAATGAAGAAATACCAGCTCCACCAATGCGCGGGCCACGGATCGAAAAGGTTCCAGACCGCCACCGCCACGAATGCGATCAGAAACTGGTATACGATCGAATAGAAGAACACACTCCATGCAATGATCCGGTCTCCTTTCGTGTATTCCTCCGTGATTCCGATCAGTTTGGAATAAACATTCTTCCAGGTCCAGACGGAGGCCGGAGGTTCTTTCTCGTCCGCAAAGGTTCCGCGGTGAAGCATCCGGTCGAGGTTGTAAGGCTTGCGGCAGGTCAGAAGCGATCCGATCCCATAGGCGGCGCACCCGAGAATCATGGCGAGGAAGTAGATTTCGAAAGAATTGACCGGGAATTTATAGGGGTCCATCTCCCATACGATCACCGGAGAAAACACTTTCGTTACACCGGTAAAGAACGAGTTGAGGTAACCCAGATACCCGTTTTCCAGCAGGAAAGGATAGATTGTCTGAGCCCAGTTCCGCTGGCAGAGCAATCCGCCCAGCGATGTTCCCGAGCCGAAGATCAGCGCACAGAACGCCCCGGTTGTCGTGCCCCAGCGCGTGTATAAACCTCCGATCATGATCGGGCCCGCCGCGCCGAGCCACAGCGCGCAGACGACATTGATGAACATGATGATATAATCGAGCTGGGCGAACAGAAGCGACACGACGAAGAAAAAGGCGCAAACGGCCAGAGACATGCCCCTCAGCCACCACAGGTGTTCGGCCTTCTCAAACGGTTTTTTCCGCAGCGGCATGACCACGTCCTGAACCAATGTGGAGGAGGAATTGAAGATGCGGCTGTCATCCGCGGAGAGCATCAGCATGACCATCATCAGAACGAAGAGCCCCATCAGTCCCAGCGGCAGTTCCCGCCGCAGCAGGGTGGGCGTCATCATCTGGTAATACAAGGTGCGGAACTTCTGGAATACCGCGTTGTGCGAACCCCTGATTTCTTCCGCCTCCCTGTCTTTCATGGAGATTTTCCGGTTTGCAATCTCCGCCTCCGCAGCCTCCTGCAGCGATTTTCGGGCCGTATTCAAATAGGGAATATCCGGATTGTTCGTGCGCGAATACGGCTTATCCACTCCGATTTTATGGGTTGCCGCGGGAATCGTCCGGCTTTCGGAAATCACACGGTCTTTGATTTTCGGGTCGGAGATGGTTTCCTCCGCCACCTTGTTCACGAGGTCGAGCCGGATGTTACGGGCTTTTTCAGCGAAACGCCCGGATTGCATGACCGTCACCAGAAACAACGCCAGCAGCGTCATCATCAGTGCGGCGAAACCGTTGCGCCACGCGCCGAGGATTCCGGCCATCTTCT
>CAYWZD010000015.1:0-17250 GCA_964462755.1 uncultured Victivallales bacterium
CAGCTCGAATAGAGACGCAGCGAAACCCAGTCCAGCAGCGGCGGAAAACCGTGGTACGGAATGCGGAACGCGGCGGTCACCCATTCGCGGGACGGCTCCAGCGCCTGCACAATCTCGCCGCCGGGATAGTGGCATACCACGGCGGGACAGGCCCGGGAAGTGTTGCAGCGGTATTCAATCTCCAGGACGGGGAGCCGCAGTGTGTCGATGGGAAACCGCCCGTCGCCCGTTCCGCGCGACGTGATGGCCGCCCAGAAGCCGGGCTTGGCGCGGTCCAGATTGTCGATGCGGCGGATATCCTCAAAGTGGCCGACAAGCACGGCCCCGTCGTCGCCCCGGGTCAGGAAGGCGGTCGGACGCGGCTTTAGAGTCATTCCCCATTTCAAAAAGTCCATTTCGGAGCTTCCTTCATTCGGGAAAAACATGCACCGGGCGCCGGGATATTCCCGCGCCGCCCGTTCCGCCCCCTGCAGGCGCCGCGGGTCCGCACTTTTCTGAACGGCGATGCAGCGGTGCCCTTTCTCCAGAAGCAGATGGACCGCCAGATACGCAATTTTCTCCCCGTCGACACATACATAGGGAATGCTTTGAACAGTGCTTTCCGCCGCGACGATAACCAGCGGCAGTTTCCGCGCAATCTGTTCCAGATCGCGTTCATTGCCCCGGCAGGGCAGAACTACGGCGCCGTCGATTTGTTTTTCCAGAAGCGCCAGACATTTTTCCCGGTATTCCGGCATGGATCGATAGGTGGAGAGAATCAGACCATAGCCCTTTTCATTCAGAATATCCTCTATTCCCTGCAGAATTTCCGCGATAAACGATCCTGTGATGACCGGAAATACGGCGCCCGCCATGAAGGTGAGCCCCTTGGCCAGGGCGCGTCCGGCGATATTCGGACGGTAATTGAGTTCGGCCGCGGCATCTAGAATACGCTTCTGGGTGTCTTGTCCGACTTTGTTCAGGCCCGTCTTGTTGATGACGTAGGAAGCCGTGCTCATGCCGACTCCAGCCAGTTTTGCAACATCGCTCAGGGTAGTCATTTTCTCTTTTCCTAATCATTGGTGAACCGCTTCACTAACGATATTATACTTCATTGTGCCGATTTTGTCAAGACCCTTTTTAAATATTTTCCTTCTGAATTTTATTTTGGGTAAGGCGTCAAAGTTCAGGAAGCGAGGCTGAGTTGCATTACAGCATTCATTACAAGATGGCAGAAGATGCTGGACGAAAAAAGGTTGCGAGCATCGACGAGCTGGCAAAAAGAGTGGGAAAGGAGCGCGCGGTAGTCTCTCACACGCTCCAGCTTACTTTGCTTTCTCCAGAAATCATCCACATGGCTCTGACTGGAACTTTGCCGCCATCGGTCAACATGAAAAGTCTTAAAGCCGCCCTCCCCACAGAATGGGAAAACCAGAGGGAGTTTCTCGGCATAGCATGATGATGCCTATAATTCCAATGTATAATTATAAAGGAAGATGATATGCCAACTGGTGATCCCTTCTTTTTCTTCTGTTGGCGAATCACTCTCTGACAACATTTTCGTCACTGACTGAGAATTGTGCCCTCATAAGGAATGCGTTTACGCGTTTTTTTCGCTGATTTCCCATTAGGCGAAAGCTGTGCGTTGATTGCATATTTGCCAGGAGTAACTCCAACAGCATGGCGGAAAATCCGGCAGAAATAACTGACATCGTCAAAACCGAGCGAATTTGCGACGCCTTTGATTGAACTGAATGGGGAGCGCAGAAGATTTTTCGCCGCCTCCAGACGGCGCGCCCTTACATATTGTCCGAAAGAAACGTTAAAATGCTTTTTAACTATCCTCTCAATTTGACGCGGTGATAGACCGATTCTGACGGCATACTCATCCAATGCAAGCTGTGAATCAAGAGTGGTCTCGATAGCCTGCTTGATCCTCTCAATCCTGCTTATTCCCTGATGAATGCGGAATCCATTTTTATGTGATGATTCTTCGATTGCAAATATGTCGCCGAAAGAACCGGAAAAAAGCGAAAGAAAGAAATATTCAAGTCTGTTGACCAAGCGCATTTCCAGGAAGGGCTGGTGATCCTGGCACAAATTAAGGATTTCAACAAGACTGTTCAAAGAAACGTCTTCAAGTTCATATTTGCGTTCTGCAAGAGCGTCCTGCAGTTTCTTGATCCGGACCGTTCCGGATGTATTGAGCGGGATCAGTGAGAATTGCAGAATAACTACAATGTCGTCATCAAGAATTCTGCCTCTGTAGTGCTGGATACCCGGCACGGCCAGCATGGCTTTGTGCATATGTGGCTTGAGGCGAACCTCGCGGTTTTCTACCTGATACGAAACTTCACCACGGAGGACAGCTACAAGTTCGAAGAACGGGTGTGAATGGTCTGGATTGCTTTTCCAGAATTCATGACTGAAGACCTGAAAACGCTTGATCTGGAGTTTGCAGTCACCAAGATTCAGCGGTTTCAGCAAGGCAAGAATTCTGAGAAGTATGTCGTTGACCGGAGCAATATCGGAAAATCTGTTCATTGAAGTTTCCTTGTATATTGAGATTACTATAATCGGGGAACTGGCAATTTGCAAACTGCGTCTCTGCATGAAAAAAGTCAATGTCGTTATTTTCATATTGAATGTCCAGAATGTTGTATCATGAAGCATTGCTTTCCCAAGTGTTTTGTTGTATAATAATTGCAGAAACCCGCGAAAATATGGCACCAAAATATCCGAGGAGTGAAAAATGTCGAATAACAGGAATCAGTCTATTCCATCCCCCGGCTCCAATGCCGAAATTTTCCGCATGAAAACCATTCATTTTACATTGATAGAACTCCTGGTCGTCATAGCTATAATCGCCATTTTGGCCGGGATGCTTTTGCCGGCTTTGAACAAGGCACGGGAAACGGCGAAACGAATCAGCTGCACCAATACGATCCGGCAACTTTCGATGAAAGTTAATGAATATGAAAGTGATTATCAGGATATCGTGATGCCATTCACTATCAAGTACACAAGCAACATAACTTGGATGTGGCTCTTGGTCAATGGCGGATATTGGAATTCAATCGGTTTTTACAATAATGATATATATTTCCCTAAAAATATCCAGTGTCCTTCCGAAACAAGAAAACGTGTCGATTCATCTACAGGGACGGTTTATTCCTCTATCCATATCAACCGAACCTATCTTTACGACTACGGATTCAACATGCACCTGCACGCAAAATATACTCCCGGTTCATCGGACGAAATACTCAAGAAAGCCAGAGTGAAGAATTATTCGTCTGTCTACAGTATCCTGGACTACAACAATTATGCATATTGCAAACAGGCTGGCGAGGAAGTCAATTATCCTGTAAGGCATGGATATGCAGCTGGAAATATCGCTTTTCTTGACGGACATGTCGTTTTTTTTCCCAGGATTATTTTTGGAGACATATCTCTGAAATATTGGCAACCTGAAAACTGAATTCACTATGACGGAGAAAGAAAAATGAACTATCTCTTCATGCGGCCGGATCAGATCCGGGAAGCCATCAGGCAAAAGCTGCCGGTTGTTCTGCCGCTGGGCGTTATCGAATATCATGCGGAACATTTACCGGTGGGCGTGGACTTTTTCGTGGCGGAAAAAGTATTGAATATGGCGGAATCCGAGTTCCCGGACCGAATGATACTGCTTCCGCCTTTTTATTACGGAACCGCAACTTGCGCCGTGGCCGCGCCGGAAAACAACGGCACAGTCAGCGTCTCCCCGGAAAAACTGATCCCCGTCGCGGAGGAAATTTTCCGCGGTCTGCTGGAGGTCGGCTTTCGCAATATCCATTGTTTCATCGCCCATCAGACCGAAGGGTTCATTCAAGGCATGCCGACCGATCTGGCTTTCCGTTTCGCCGGGCGCAAGGTGATCTTTGAATTTCTGGAAGACAAACACGGCAAGGGGTGGTGGGGCGACGAAGCAAACGCACGGTATTATTCCGGCGGGGAAAATCCTTTCGACTATATTCGTGTTCATCCGGTACGCTCCCGCGAATGCACGCAAAAACGATTCAAGGGAGATCACGCCGGCATCTTGGAAACCAGCGAAATGCTGGCAATTCATCCGGAAACCGTTCGTTTGGACAAGCTCGACAACCGGCTTTGGTTTACCAGGACGGCGCATAACGCCACGAGCGAATTCGGAGAGGAAGCGTTGCGGGAAACCGCTCTGGACGTCAAAAAAATCTTATTCGGAGAAAACGCATGATTGCCGTAACCTCTCTCAAAGTCGAAAACCTGACCTCCCCGCTGGGAATCGGAACCGCCTTGCCGCGTTTTTCCTGGAGAACCGAAACCGATTGCCGCAATTTCCGGCAGGAAGCATACCGGATTCATGTGTTCGAACAAGAACGGCTTCACTGGGATTCCGGCGAAATCGAATCGGATGAATCACTTCTGGTGGAAGGCTGTCCCCGGTTAGCCGGAGAGACCCGTTACACATGGCGGGTCGCGGTGAGACACAACGGCAGATGGCATGAATCCGAAAACGCTTTTTTCGAAACAGGCATGCTGAACAAGGTTTGGAAGGGACAATGGATTGCTGGAATCCATAACGGAGAAGCGGAACAGCCTGTGACTTATCTCCGGAAAAGTTTTGTGCTGGAGAAGCCTTTGAAAAGCGCACGGCTTTATAGCACGGCACTCGGAGTTTATGATTGCTCGATTAACGGACAGCTTGTTTCCGATGAATGTTTCGCACCGGGGTGGACCGATTATTTCGTGCGTGTTCAGCATCAAACTTATGATGTGGCGGAAATGCTCCGGCAAGGGAAAAACGCCATCGGAATCCGGCTCGGCGAAGGATGGTATTGCGGAAGCATCAGCCGACGCAGAAACTCGAATCGTCCCAGCTATGGCAGTATTCCGACTTTCCGGGGCGAACTTCATGTGAGGTTCGCCGATGACACGACACAAGTAATCTTTACGGATTCTTCCTGGCTCTGTTCCATCGGAGGGCCTGTCCGCATGTCCGATATTTACGATGGCGAAACATACGATGCCAGGTTCAATATGGGAGAATGGAACACCGCGGATTATCCTGACTCCGGCTGGAGCCGCTGTCTGCTGAAAAACCGTCGGATCGAGATTGTCGGACGAATTTCCCCGCCGGTTCGCCGGACGAAATGGCTTTCGCCTTCGGAAGTATATGACATCGCACCATCGCTTTGGCGGCGGGAACCCAATATTCCCGATCCGCATCGTTTGACGATCATTGATTTCGGACAAAATCTCGTGGGGAGAATAAAATTCAGGCTCAGGCTGAAAAACGGCGAATCCATTACAATCCGGCACGGCGAAATGCTCAATTCGGACGGAAGTGTTTTTCTGGACAATCTTCGCGGCGCGCGGGCGGCGGTCAAGCTGACGGGAAACGGCGAATGGTTCGATTATGAGCCGCTTTTCACCTTTTTCGGATTCCGTTATCTTCAGGTCACCAATCTGCCGGAAGATTTCGATCCCGCGTCCTGTCGGGCGGCGGTCATCCACACGGATATGGAACGGACAGGGTATTTTCATTGTTCGGATCAGTTGCTCAACAAGCTGTATGAAAATCAGTTGTGGAGCCATCGCGGAAACTATCTTGATATTCCGACAGACTGCCCTCAGCGCGATGAACGTCTTGGCTGGCTTGCCGACGCATGGATTTTCGCCGATGCCGCAAGCTACAACTTCAACGTGTCAGGATTCTTTGAAAAATATCTAGCGGATGTCAACAGTTCACGTACGGGATATGGCGAATATCCGCAGTATGCCCCCTTCTTCGCCCTCAATCATCTGGATGCCGAATTATTCGGAACCGATTATTACAAAGGACATTCAGGATGGGCGGACGCTGCAATTATCTGTCCATGGATACTCTATCTGAAATACAGGGACACCCGCCCGCTGAAACAGTATTACGAAAATATGAAGACATGGATTCTGTTTCAGGAGGCGAACAGCAACAATTTGATCCGTTGTTCCTGCGTCTGGCGCGACTGGCTGAATCATGATGACCCGACATCGGAAGAACTGATCTCGACCGCCTTTTTCGCCCATGGGACACAGCTCATGACAAAAATCGCAGCGCTGCTGGGACATGTGCAAGACGCCGCTGAATTTGAAAATTTATGGCATAACATCCGCAGGGCGTTCTGCAAACGTTTTATCACGGACAAGGGAGAACTGGCGGAAACAAGTCAGACGGCGGCTTTGCTCACTCTTCAATTCGATTTGGCTCCGGAAGAATTCCGTTCCGTTATTTTTTCAATGCTGATAAAAAATCTTGAACGGCGCGGGTGGCGGCTCTCCACAGGCTTTCTCGGCACTCCCTTTCTGCTGCCGGTGCTGACGAGTTTCGGGCGTAGCGATTTAGCGGGGAAACTTCTCATGCAAAAAGAATTTCCTTCGTGGCTGTATCCGGTTCTTCAGGGAGCGACGACTATTTGGGAACGCTGGGACGGCTATACTCTGGAAAAGGGGATTTTGCCGCAACCGATGAATTCCTTCAATCACTATGCCTACGGAGCTGTCGCCGCATACATGTATACCCGGATCGGCGGCATTATGCCTGTTGAAGCGTCACCAGGTTTTCGCCGTTTTATCGTAGAACCGCTTTTCTGCGGTCTACTAAACTCGGCGGAAACCCGCTTCGATTCTCCATGCGGGGAGATCGCAACCACATGGAAAACAGAAGACGGAACTGTTGCTTTTTCGCTCACTGTTCCGCCGAATACCACGGCTCTTCTGCATTTGCCGGGGCAGAGCGAACGGGAAGTCGGCTCAGGCGAATATCATTTTTCATTTCGGATACAAGAATGAACAGAGATATGGAAAATATTCAATTGAAAGAGCCGGATGAACTCAAAAAAAAACGATAAAACAATTTAGAAGACAGAAAATTTATCCGGCGGATACGGAAACAACTCAAGTAAGGAGAAAAAATCACATGAAATCAAATCTCACAGCGGCAGCACTGCTCGTCGGAATTTCTCTTTTCGCCGCTGAATACAATGTCAACGGAAAATTCGCTGTAGAAGGAAGTGCGAAACTACCGATAGACTGGACTCAGAATACAGGCGACTTTCTGAAACCGCTCGGCACTGTCGAGATTGTTTCATCGGTTAAGACCGGCTGGAAAGGAATTAAACTCACGTCCAAGACCAAACCGACGCATCTGTTCAGTTTAACCCGTGCGGACGTCACAGCCGGCGATGTGATCGAAATTAAAGCCAGAGTTAAGGGGTCCGGACAGTGTCTCATCGGTTATTATTGCCGCGATGTCAATGGTGTATTCATGCGCACCAAAGAGAAAATTTATACGGTAAATCCGGAGGAATTCACGGAAGTGAAATTCATAGACGTCGCAGCAGATATCAAAGATAAAATAATTGGCAGAATCAATATATATATCGCTTCCGCGCCCAATTCAACGGTTGTGTTTGAAGACGTTGAACTGGAAATCAAGAAACCCGGTACCGACAAAAAACAAGGAACCGGAATAAGCAATTCAAAAGGAATGGAGACGCAAGTATCTCCGGGCGGCTTGTCCTGCCCTTCAGCCACGGCATTTAACTTCAGCGGTGGCGAGGGAAAAGCGTTTTTGCGGCAGGGAGCAAAGGCAGAGGATGGCGTCGTTAAGGTTGCCGCGCCGCTTGCGCATGCAAAATTGCCAGGCATGGAATCGAGCGTCTTCGGAGAAAAGGGAGGCAGTCTTGTGGTAACCGCCCGTTTCACCGGCAAGGCCTCGGATCTGAAACGGATGCAGTTTATGCTGAACAAAGAGCGGAGCTGGCTGCTGGGGCTCACCAGCGGCCGCTGGAATTTCAGTTTGAGCCAGGATGGCCGGTGGCCGTACGCGCTTATGGGTGGAGAGGCGCCGGCAATCAACGAATGGTTCCAGGTCGTCGCCGTCGCACGACGCGTCTTGCGTGAGACAGAAGGGCGCGTCGGCTTTGACATGGAACTCTACGTCAACGGCGAAAAACGGCTCTCCCGATATGTCCCGTGCCGCATACCGCTTCCGGCGATGGACACCCCGGTCACCATCGGCGTCGACAACGACAAGGCAAACTTCAAAGGTGAGGTCGCCAACGTTGCATTTTATGACCGGCCGCTTGGTCCGCTGGAAATTGCCGCAGAATTGAAGAAAGAAACGCGCGTCAGCGTCCGGAAACCTGGGTTCGTAGACATTACGCCGGAGCTGGATTCGCTGCTTGCGGGGTTGAAACCCGCATCACCGCTGGCGTCCTTTGCGGTAACGGGGCTGCGAAGTGCGGCGATGACGGGATTTGCAAAAGCGCCCGAAGTCGCGCGTACGGTGGCCGATCTGGTTCGCCACCCCGGGACGGATACCGCTTTCATTAAGAGCTGGAACGAGGTTTCGCCCCAGTTGAAACTGGCGGAGACTCCCGATCTGATAGCGTTGTGCGTCGAGGGTGCGAATCAGGGGTGTTACCCGGTCGCAGCACTCTATGACCGTGCGTCAAAATCTTCTATCTTTGCGGATCGTCCAAATTCATGGGGACTGGAATACCGCAAAGGCGGAGAGATATACAAGTTGGAAAACTGGGAACTGCCATATACGGCGGGAGCGTTTGACGGAAAAGGAATGGACATTTTGTGGCAAGGCGAAGATTTCACTGTTTGCAGCAGAATTGATCTGACCGGTCCTCGTATGGAGCAGGACCTCCGCATTGAAAATAACAATCCGCACGTCATTCTGGAAAGTGTGGATTTTCCCCGATGGCAGCTGGCTCGTCTCCCTGGAGCTGACACAATGGTGCATCCCTTTTATGAAGGGCAACTGGTTATGCACCCCACAGAGAACTTTACCTATGAACGTGCGTTTCCTGCCGCACAGAATTCCATGCAGTTTCGCGCATATTACAACGATAAGACCGGGATTTACGCTGCGATGGAAGACCCGATCGCATGCGCCAAACGTACAGAGAACTCCGGTATGGGAAATCGTCTGCTGTTGAAATGGAACACGCGCGTTCCTCGCAGCGAACTGGCGAAAGGCGGCAATTCGTATGAGCAGAGCGGCAAGGCCGTTCTGGAAGTGTATCGCGGCGGATGGTTCGAGGCAGGACAGATCTACAAGCGTTTTTTGGAGGCGAAGGCAAAATGGTGGATACCTGAACTGCCGCGCCGGTCCACCCCGGATTGGTTCCGTAACAATTCCATCTGGATTCTGACAACAGCCGATCTCAGAACGCAGCGGCAGCTTCTTTATCTCCGACAATATTTTGAAATGCCTTTCGCCATCCATCTTGTGGGATGGACAAAAACGGAACGCGTCTGGCCACACTTCAACCATATTTCGGATCGAGCTGCCGAAGCTCTGAAAGCTCTCCAAACAGCGGGCTTGCGTGTTCTTGCTTACAGCGATCCATGCATTTGGACCACAAATGACCGGGAATATCTGGACACGGCGGTCAAAGACCCAAAAATCAGGCCGATCTTGAAGGAGCTCTCTTACTTCGACTCTTACGGTCGGTCTGGCGCCGTCAAAAACGAGAAAGGCGGATTGGAGTTCGAAATCTTCGGGGCTAAAAAATGCGCAATCATGTGCCCCGGCGCGATCTCATGGCAGGATCATTACGCAAAACTCTGCAAGAAGATCGCTTCCTTCGGATTCGATGGAATATACGAAGACGAACTTCCCTGCTGTGAAATCGCATACTGTTTCGATGCCAGTCACGGTCATCGGCTCAACGATCCCGCCGTCTGGTGTTCTGGAGGATTCTGGCCGATGTTCGAAAAGATCCGCCGGACAGCGCCATCTCTTGTGCACACCGGTGAGGACGCGAGCGACCCGTATCTCAAAGTTCTGGACGGATACATGATCTATCGCAGTGTGGAGCCGGACCACGTTCCGTTATTCCAGTCAATCTACGCCGGCAGAATCCAATTCACCGGACGCCTTTTCAACCACCAGAAGCCTGGTGACTGGAACTCCTCATTTGCGAAAGTCGGCGAACAGTTCGTATACGGAGAACAGCTGGGCTGGATTACAATCGAGGATCTGGAGTTTGCAAGCACACTTCGTTTGTATTTTAAACGACTCGCTCATCTGCGCACCGCTCTGCTCAATTATTTCAATGAAGCGGACATGGCTCCCTTCCCCACGTTCCGCAAACCTGTTCCTGAGTTGATGTCAAAATGGGGCTCCATCATGACTGAGGCACAATACGTCAAGACGGCAAAAGTCCTCTCCAGCCGTTGGAAACGGGCGGACGGGCGGACTCTGACCATCTTCCTCAACACGGTGGACGAACCGGTGACAATCGAACCGGTTGATTATCCGGCGATGACGCTTCCTCCCTATGGAATTGAGCTGAAATTCAGCGACCCGTCTGAAACCGCGCGCTTGGCGCCGGTGCTGGCACGCATCGCAAAATTCGACAAAGGCATCAACGCGCCGGATGCCAAGGCAAGACGCTGGTGGAATCCGCCGGCAAGCGCCGTCAAATAAAATTTTTTCTTCCGGACGGACTGACACCGACTGGCGACAAGGCATGAACATGGAACAGAACTATGATTTCCTGAAACGATTCCGTGAAATCCATCAGACAGGACGCCGAATCCTCTTCCGCGCTCCCGCCGATGGAGAAATAGAGATCGAACCCGACTGGCATATCCTCATGGAACCGGATTCTCCCGCAATACTCAGAACTGTCTATGATTTTCAGGATTATATGCAGCGGAGCATGGGGATTTCCCTGCAGGTTGAATATGAAAAACAAAAACGTCCATCAATCCGGTTCGGAAGAAATTCCGTGTTCCGGAAACGCGGAGCTTTTGAAGTCCGTATCGCAGAGGATTTTATTGAGATACTGGGGGATGATGAACGCGGAATTCTACGCGGCGGTATTTACCTTGAGGATTTGATGAACCTTGCGGAAGGCCCTTACCTGAAAACGGGAACGTTCAGAAAAGATCCTCTGCTGCGAATGCGTCTGATCCATTCCGGATGCGGGATTGATGAGTTTCCCGACTGGCAGCTGAATGCGATCCTTCATGCTGGATTTACGGCAATTGATCTGTTCGTGCGCGATATCGACCTCAACGGAAAACAGGAGCACTGCAATATCAACGATCAGATTGACAGGGCCGAGTCTTACGGTCTGGATACCATTCTCTATAATTACATGAAATGTTTCAAGCATCCGGACGATCCTGATGCTGAACAATGTTTTGACGCGGTTTACGGTAATCTGTTCCGACATTATCCCAAAGCCGCCGGAATCACTCTGGTTGGAGAATCTCTGGAATTCCCCAGCCGCGATGAGCACACCTCAGGAAAAAGATTTAGCGAGAATTTCGTTGACGGTATCCCGGAAACCAGGCCCAGTCCCGGCTGGTTCCCATGCAGGGATTATCCGGCACTGCTGAAAAAAATCGTCAAAAGCATCCGGAATGTCAAGCCCGATGCCGAAATCGTGTTCAGCACATACAACTGGAGCTACCTTTCTAAAGAGGAAAGGGAAAAATTCCTGGCGGAATGTCCTAAGGAATTGACAATCAATATCGCATACGAGATGCAGCATGTACGCAGAATCGATGGTCTCCGTTTCCCTGTGATGGATTATACAGCCTCCGTTGCCGAACCCGGTGAATATTTTCTGACCGAAAGCTCTGCCGCGCATAAAAATGGTCTGCGGATCAGGGTGTGTTCCAATACCGGCGGGCTTGCATGGGATTTCGGAGCCGTGCCGTATATTCCGGTTCCATATCTGTGGCTCAAAAGAATGCGCAGTTTATTGCCTTTTGCCGTTGGATGCGGTGCCAACAGCTTTTACGAGGGGCATCATTACGGCTGGTGGCCAAATGTCGCAAACGATCTGATGAAAAGAATTTATCATTATCCGGAATACGGTGGGGAAACGGATGAGGATTTTCTCCGGCGTCTCTCTGTCCGTGATTATGGAACGGAACAGGTGGCCGATGTCTGGGCTTTATGGAGTGAGGCACTGACGCATATCGTTACCTCCAATGAAGACCAGTATGGTCCGCTCCGGGTCGGCCCCGCCTACCCTTTCGTATTTCAGATCAATATAACGCGGACAATGCTTCCAAAAGAGATCCCGTTTCCCTGCTCGACTTACGCAATGTTCGGAAACAGCATTGTCAAAACCTTCTATCAGCCCTACGAAAACGCCAATCAATCGCCTGGAATTCTGCGTTATCCGGTCGATTTGCGGGAATTGGCGGTATTACTCAAAACATGGGAAGAAGGCTGTGCACTGCTGGAACGCTTGATTCCATGCATGCCGTCGGGACGGAAACAAGCTAACGGCTTTCGTCTTCATGCACTGGGCAAATACATAGCGAATTCGGTGAAAACCGTGATCCACATCAAGAATTGGTATTTGATGACAATGCGTTTGAAAAACTGCGACTCGCCGGAAGAGGCGGACCGGCTTTTGGATAGACTCCGGGCGATCGCATTCAAAGAACGCGAAAATGTGTCGGATACGATTCAGTATGTCGAAAAAGATTCACGTCTTGGCTGGGAGCCAGCCATGGAATATGTATGCGACCGTAAACATCTGGAATGGAAACTCCGCCAGTTGGACTTCGCATTGCTCGAACTGGAACAGTATCGGAACACTTTTCATTAACCACGGATGTTTGTTGGGGCAGTGTCAAACTCAATATGAAAGGAAAGGAAAAAACATGGAATTCTTCGGTGCTGAAACTATGTTTTTTCTGCCATCCGGAATCAAAAAAGCAGGTGAAAAAACGGTTTGTCCGGTCAACTCCCGCTGATAATAACAAAAATGAGTTCAAACACTTCCATTGCAAAATGGCTGTGTCTGAAAAAACAAAATTCACGAGAAAGGATTGTTAATGAAGACAAAATATGCGCTGTTTTACGATTTTCACACCAGCACTGTGATTCCGGACGTCGGGACGAACTTTGATGTCGAGAAGTTTACCGACAATCTCAAAGAGTGCGGCGTTGATTTCCTGACATGGCACGCGAGGTGCAATCAGGGCAATGCTTATTACGATACGGAGATCGGTTGCCGGCATCCCTCTCTTAAATTCGATCTATTCGGGGAAATTGCGGAATCCTGCCACAAAAAAGGCATAAGGATCAGCGCCTACTTTAATGGCGGACTCAGCGATGAGGAACTTCTGCGCAATCCGGCGTGGATGCGTATCGCTCCAGACGGACAATGTCTCTCGAAACTGCGTCCATCGGAGGAACTGCGGGCGGCCTGTTACAATTCTCCCTATCGGGAGCATCTCAAGAACATGGTTCGCGAAGTTGCGGAAAACTATCCTGTAGACGGCTTTTTCTTCGACTGCATGAGACGTTATTACACCTGCATCTGCCCAACCTGCGTGGCAGAAATGAAACGTCAGGGGATTGATTTCCGCGATGAAAAACAGCTTCTGAAGTTCACCGCTGATTCCGTTTTGAAACTGGCAAAAGAACTGCATGATGTGATTCAATCCGTCAACCCGGAACTGTTTTTCTTCATGAACGGTTCATGGGTGGAGGAGATGATAGGCTTGAACACACATTATGAGTGCGAATGTCTGCCGCCAAGCCCGAGTCTCGGCTACGATTATCTGCCGGTCCATGCTCATTATCTGCGCACGGTTGCGAAGGATAACGCTGTGCTTTGCATGACCGGACGTTTCTACGATTGGGGCGATTTCGGCGGTCTCCGCAAGGAGGAAAGCATAGAATATGATCTTCTCTACGGAATGGCGAACGGCATGCGCCCGGAACTCAGCGACCATTTTCATCCTCGCGGAGACAGCTATCCGGAAGTATTCGATTTGATCCGCAAAACCTACGGGACGGTAAGGCAGTATGATCCGTGGTGCCTGGATGCTGTCAACATTCCTTCGATTGCTCTGGTCTTCGGAAACGGTTATCCGGAATTGCGGACCGATGCAGTTATGAAAGCGGCGGTTCGCATGTTGTCGGAGCTGAAACTTCAGTTCAATGTCGTAACGACGGCCTCTACATGGGATCAGTATGAATTGTTGATATTCCCTGATGACGTCGTGTTTTCGGAAGAGATAGCCCGCCGTGTCAAAGCGCATCTGGAACGAGGCGGCGCCATAATCGCCACCGGAAGTTCTGGATTGGGGCCGGAACTGAAAGATTTTGTTCTTGATTCCTGGCCGGTGAAGTATCTCGGCTCCACGCCTCACAATCCGCTGTATTACCTTCCGGAAGGCGTATATGCGGAGGGATTGCCGTACTTCCCGCTTTCCGTCTATGCGCTCGGAACAGATGTCCGGGCTACGAACGGGACGGAAACTTCGATGTGGTGCGTCAAGCCATACCACAACCGTGAATGGGACGGCATTCATTCGAACTGGTACACACCTCCGCAGGAAAAAACGGATTCTCCGTTCCTCGCATTCAAAGATCGCATGGCTTATTGCAGCGGCAGGATCTTCGAGGGATATTACAACCGTGCACCATATCAAAGCAGACTCCTGCTTGCAAATATCATCAGACGTTTTATGCCAAATCCGAAATTCCGCTCCTCCACGCTGCCGAGTTTTGCACGTGCATTTGTCCAATACAAAGGCAACACGGAACTCCTGCATGTGTTAGTCTACACCCCGGAACTGCGCGGTTTGTCGGTTGCGTTGGAGGAACGTGGGACTTTGGTAGATACCGAGATTTCAATGCGAGTTGACGGCACGCCATTCCGCAAGGTTTATCTTGCCCCTTCAAGGCAAAAACTGCCATTTTCCATAAAAGACGGTTATTGCAATGTCACGCTTCCGTTGATCCGAGGATATGCTCTGATCGTGTTTGAAAAATGAACATTCACCCCTAAACGCATCGGAATGGAAAGGTCAATACTTTTGAAATGGCTCAATAAAGATGACTCTGTCCGGATAACATATAAAAGTCCGATAAAGGATTTTGAGCCAATTCAATGTAATGATCCCATTAAGGCATCAGATATTGCGCATAGCCATCCAATGGTGCATGGTTACGATCATCGCTATTCTCGCGGGAATGTTGTCATTCATGCTTTGACTCTGTGATACTGGGATCGCCAATTCATGCTTCGCCTTCCATAAAATCAGTTCATTCAATGGCGTAAGAGTGTCCCAGTATCTCCCAAACGCCTCCAGCCGGAACTCCTCATCGAAAAAGGTTTCTGATATTTTGCATTCTTCTCTCCAGTGTCGCTCTCTTCACATAACGGTTAAAAACCGTTTAAAATTTCGCATCTATTACAACACGACAAGCAGAGACAATACATTGAACATCGCCAATCATAGTGTAAAACGGATCGTAAATTACAGAGTTCAGGTTTTACACGAAAAGGGTAGTCGCAGTGAAAAGAGGCAAACTCAAAAGGCGGGTAGTGTTGCTCGCGTTGTGGGATGACAAGACGCTCTTGGAGATCGCCGGGGAGTTCCAATTATATTTGAATCGGGTAATATTGAGGAAGAGACGTATGGAGCAATCCAGACGAAGAGTAAACGCCATGCAGAAAACAATGGTTTTGTTTTCTATTCAACGTCAACACATTTCCAGACCATCACCACTGTTTTCCTCTGGAAAGGGACACGGCGATTGAACTCAATAATGGCGAGAAACAGCCGATTCCGAGAAAATTTCGTATTGCCAAATGATTGACCATTTTTGCATGAACGAATGGATTTTATTGAATTTTCCACAAGTCATTTCCCTTCAATGACTCCTGACTCGGAAAATCCTCGTGTCACCGACACGGGGAAAACAGAGAATTTTCCGGAAAAGAACCGAAATAGACCTTGGAATCCAGAAAACAGAGAATTCTCTGGTGGATGGTATTCACGCGGAAAATGCTGGAATTCAGCCACAAATGACGTTAAAACGGAAAAGTCAAACGGCGTGTCAATTTGGAAGGAAGACAAAAAAATGGTGGCAAGGACCAGAATCGAACTGGTGACACGAGGATTTTCAGTCCTCTGCTCTACCAACTGAGCTACCCCGCCACTGAGGTCATCCGGTTTGCCGGAACAGGCTCCTACTATACACGGAAAAAGGGAAATGTCAAACTCAAAAGATTTTTTTTTCGACTTTTTCTTCAAAATCCGTTGAAAACCTTCCTCGCGGGGTATATATGTTCAACTCAATCATCCATTGAGTCTGTTTTCATCACAAAACAACAGGGGATATTTTCATGAAAAACATCAAAATCGGAACACTGGTCATCGCCAATGCAAAATCCGCTTCCTACATCGAACAGATCATCCCCTACGGGTTCGAATCTTTCGTCTTCACCTACGGCGGCGGAAAGTTCGGCGACATCGAACCCGAAAAGCTCGCGGAACAGGTCATGCCCATCCTCGGGAAACACAAAATCGAAGTGTCCGCCATTTCGGTGTTCGGAAACATGCTCGAGCATTCGGAAGCGGCGGCGCACACGCGTGAATGTTTCAAGCGAGCCATCGACTGCGCGGCGCTGTTCGGCACGGACATCGTCAGCGGATTCACCGGACGCGAACCAGACCGTCCGATTCCAGACAACATTCCCCGTTTCAAGGAAATCTGGACTCCCATCGTCGAATATGCCGCAAGCAAGAAGATCCGCCTAGCTTTCGAGAACTGCAACATGGGCGGAAACTGGCGGACCGGTTCCTGGAACATCGCCATCAATCCGGATGCATGGGAGTTGATTTTCGACGCGGTTCCACTGGACAACCTCGGACTCCAGTGGGAGCCATGCCACCAGATGGTTCAGCTGATCGATCCCCTCCCCCAGATCCGCAAATGGGGCAAGAAGTTTTTCCACATCCACGGAAAAGACGCCACGATCCGCCGCGACGTTCTCGCAAAGCACGGCATCATGGGCGGCGAACCTTTCTGCTGGCACCGCACCCCCGGATTCGGCGACAGCAACTGGACGGACATCATCACAGAACTGCGTCTGATCGGTTATCAGGGCAACATCGACATCGAGGGCTGGCATGATCCGGTTTATCGCGGCGAACTGGAAATGACCGGACAAGTCGCCGGACTCAATTATCTGAAGAAGTGCCGCGGCGAAGCCTTAGTCCCCAATCCAGCCTAACGGGGAAAGGGTTTCATGATGTTTCAGGAAAGCGCGGAAAGCCTTGCCCTTTTTAAAAAGCAGTATCGGACGGACGCCTCGATCGGGGATCTGGCCCCGACAATCTGTGGACTGTGCGGTCTGCCAGCGCCCGACCGGAGCGGCGGAATTCCCATCGCCGAAGCGGTCGATCACGCGGGCAAGC
>CAYWZD010000015.1:17350-23951 GCA_964462755.1 uncultured Victivallales bacterium
CCCGACCGGAGCGGCGGAATTCCCATCGCCGAAGCGGTCGATCACGCGGGCAAGCTGATGGACGGAGACGGTCTGACGGAAAAGGTGCTGCTCTTCTGCGCCGACGCGCTCGGGGAGTCGCAGAGGAAACATTATACGGCCGATTTTGAAAAAATCCGGCAGACTGCGGGAATCCGGATTCCCGCGTCGGCAGTCATGCCGAGCGTGACGCCGGTCTGCTACGGAACGATCTTTACGGGAGCCTCGCCAGCAGTCCACGGAATACAGCAGTATGAGAAGCCGGTCATCAAGATCGAAACGATTTTCGACGTCTTTGCAAAACATGGTAAAAATGTCGCCATTGTGTCGGTCAACGGATGCAGCATCGACAAGATTTTCCGCGAACGCGCGATCGATTATTATTCCTTCCGCACGGATGAACAATCCTTCCGTTACACCCGCGAACTGCTGGCCCGTTCCGATTACGACCTGATCGTCTGCTACATGACCGGATACGACGAAGTCATGCACAAGACGGGGCCGTTTTCGGAAGAGGCGGCGGAACAAGCACATCTGGCGGCGGAACGCTTCGCCCAATTGGCCGCGGACATGGATGTCCACTGGAAGAAATTCCACCGGGTTCTGGCGTTCGTTCCCGATCATGGCGGGCACCCGGTCGACGAGACGCACGGAGCGCACGGGAGCAACACGCCGGAAGATATGCTGGTCAACCATTATTACCGGATTCGGAGCCGGGAGACTGACTGAACCGGGGGCGTATGGGATTTCATCTGTATTCATCGAACAAATCGGAAATTCTGGCGGAGACGCTGGCTGAAAAAGTCTATCTCCGCCCGGAAGGGGATTTCTTCACGCCGGAAACGGTGGTTGTCCAGACGCAGGGGATGGCGGCGTGGCTGAAACTGGTGCTCGGGGAGAAAGCACCGATCGCGGCCAACCTGAAATTTCCATTTCTGAATGCATTTATTCTGTCCGTGCTGGAGAAGGCGTTTCCGGACGAAAAATTTCATGACACGCTGAAAATGATGTCGCAAGCCTTCATGGTGTGGCGGATTTTCAAAGTGCTGTCCGAATCGCCGGAGCGCTACCCTGAACTGCGCTCCTATTTGTCCGCGGGCAACGGCGCTCTGCGGACCTTCCAGCTCTCCGAAAAAATCGCGGGGCTCTTCGACCAGTATCAGGTATATCATGGGGGGATGCTGGAGCAATGGAGGAACAGTAACACTCGGTCCGGCGGATGGCAGGCGCGTCTTTACCTTGAACTGGCGCATCTCACAGACGGTCCGGATGTATTCTTCCGCCGTTTCGGGGAACTCCGGGAACGCCCCCAAGGGCTGAATATGAAAAGGGTTTCCGTTTTCGGGATCAGCGCGATGGCGCCGGTCTATTTCCAATTTTTCGTACAGTTGTCCCGTTTTACAGAAGTCCATTTCTTCTACCTGAATCCCTGCTCGGAATATTGGAGCGACGCCTATACAAGGAAGGAAGCGCTCCGGATCAGCCGCCGGACCGGAGAGAATCCGGAGGGTCTTTCGGAAGGGAACCCGCTTCTGGCGTCGCTTGGCAAACAGGGACGTGAATTCTTCCGGTTCATGATGGAACTGCCGGACATGGAAGGGATCGAAACGCTCGATGACTTCAAAAATTTTGCGAACACTGTCGGCACTTCAGAGCAGGGTGTCTATCCTTCCGCTTCCGTTCTTCACACACTCCAGCAGGATATTCTGTTGAACCTTTCCCGCGCCAATACCGTTTCTCCCGTTTCGGTTCCGCCTCTGCCGGGACCGCCGCCGGAGGACGACAGCGTTTCGGTTCATTGCTGTCACAGCGAACTGCGGCAGGTGGAAGTCCTGCACGACCGTCTGCTCCGGCTCATGGAGGACGGTTCGCTCCAGCCACGGGACATTCTGGTCATGGCGCCGGACATCACAATCTTCGAGCCCTACATCAACGCGGTGTTCGGAACGGGTCCTCTGAAAAACCTGTATGCCTTTTCGGACCGGAGCATCCGGAAAAGCAACCGCTGTGCCGACGCCTTTCTGGAACTGCTGAAAATGCCGCTCGGAAAATTCGAAGCGTCGGCGGTGTTCAATCTGCTGGAGCATCCGGCGGTTTCCGCGAAGTGCCGGTTTGCGGACAAGGAGCTGGAGAAATTGCGTTACTGGGTGTCGGCTCTCGGCATCCGGTGGGGCATCGACGCAAAGAACCGGGAGGAGCGGTGCGGCATCGCCTTCGAGGAATTTTCCTGGAAACAGGGGCTGGAACGTCTGCTTCTGGGATATGCGGTCGCGCCCGATGAGGTTTCCCAGGCGGACGATCCGGTTTTTCCCTTCGACTCGGCGGAAGGGGCGGACGGCGAGATCATCGGAAACTTCTGCCGCTTTCTGGAAGACCTGTTCCGTCTGAAACAAACCTTTTCCGCGCCGCGTCCGCTGAAGGAGTGGTGCGAATATCTCAAAGGGGCTCTGGACACCTTTTTCGAGGCGGACGACGACACCTATCAGGAGATCAGCGCGATCCGCAAGACGCTCCAGAATCTGGAGGGAATCGCGGAGCCCCCGAACCAGAAACGGAGCATCATGTCCCTGCCCTTCCCCCTGCCGCCGGAACTGATGCTTTACGTGTTGGAAAACAATCTCTCGCCCATGCCTTCGGCGGAACCGTTCCTGCGTGGAAAAATCACGTTCTGCTCGCTGGTTCCGATGCGGAGCATTCCGATGAAGACCGTCGCAGTGCTCGGACTGGACGACGGCGCGTTCCCGAGGCGCGACTTCCCGGTCGGGTTCAACCTGATCCCGCCTGAACAATGCCGTCTGGAACGCTCCCGGACGCTGGAGGACCGTTATCTCTTTCTGGAACTTCTCCTTGCCGCGCGCGAACATCTTCTGTTGTTCTATCGGGGAGCCGACAACAAGAACAATGAAAAATATCCGCCCGCCGTGCCGCTGGCAGAGCTTCTGGACACGCTTCAATCAACCTTTCCCGGCGCGTGTTTCGAGACGCGCCACAAGCTTCAGGCGTTCGATCCGGACTACTTCCGCGAAGGGTCGTCGCTCTTCTCGTTTTCGAAGCCCGACCAGGAGGCCTGCGCCGCGCTGGAGGAAGCGCTCCGGAATCCGCCGCCCGAACCGGAACCGCCCCGCCGGGACACCTTGCGTCCGCATTCGGAAAACGGGTCCGCGCCGGCCCTCCCGGAAACCGTGTCGCCGGAGGAGCTGGAACGCTTTTTTCTGAATTCCTCGGCGGCCTTTCTGCTTTCCGCCGCCGGAGTGGGAAGACGTTTTGAGGAAGAGCCGCCCGTCTCGGACGAGGAACCGTTCGAACTGGGCTCGCTGGAAAACTATCAGCTGAAGAACAGCGTGGGACACTGGACCGTTCGCGGGCTCGGAGAAGAACAGCAGTTCGGACTCCTTCGGAAAACCAACCGACTGCCGGTCTCCGGCACGGGGAAAAACCTCTTCCGGAATACGGTCCGCGACATGGAAAAAATCCCGCCGGTCTGGTTTGAAAAAATGGCGCTGACCCGCCCGTTCATGATCCGTCTGCGTCTCGACGGAACCGAGATCGCGGGACCGGTCGCCGCCCAGCCGGAAGGCGCGGGACAATATTACTGCCGCTTCACCGGAATCAAGGCGAAAGACCTGATCCGTCTGTATGTCCGTCACCTGCTCTTGTGCGCCGCTGCGCCGGAAACGATGAAAGCGGATTCTTTCGCGTGGGATCACAAAGACGCAAAAACCGCGCGGCTTTCGGCCATCGCCCCGGAAGAGGCCCGGAAGCGTCTGACCGTTCTGCTGGAACTTTTCAGGAAGGGACTCGATGCCCCCCTGCCCTTCTTCCCGGAAGCCTCGTTCGCGTATGCCGACACCCCGGGCGACACGGAGAAGAAATTCAAGGCGGCGGAAAGGGCGTTCCATTCTACTTATATGGAAAAAGGCGTGATGAAACAGGGCGGCGACCTTGCGGAGGACCCGGTTTCACGGCTGTTCTCTCCTGACGATTTTTCGACAGAAATATTTCAGGAGGAATTCGCGGATGCGGCGGGACGTTTCTTTGAATTTCTGCGGAACGGGGAGCTGAGCTATGAATAGGAATCCCGTAAAACTGGAATCGTCCGACTGCCCCCTGACCGGCGTTTGCGTGATCGAAGCCGCGGCGGGCACGGGCAAGACGTATAACATTCAGAATCTCTTTCTGCGTTTCATCCTCGAACGCACCCTGCCGGTTCAGTCGATTCTGGTGATGACCTTCACCGAGGCGGCCACGGCGGAACTCAAGGAACGGACCCGCCGGATTCTCCATGACGCGGACGCGTATCTGGCGGACCCCGAAACGGTCGCGCCCGAGGAGGGAATCCGTCTGGAAAAAATTCTCGGACGACTCCGGGAAACGGTCGGGGAAGAAAATATGAAAAAGCGTCTGCGCGACGCCCTGCTGGATTTCGACGCGGCCACAATCGTCACCATTCACGGATTCTGCCAGCGGATGCTTTCCGAGTTCGCCTTCGAAAGCGGCGTCCTCTTCAATACGGAGATCAAGACTGATCAGGACAGTCTGGTGCGGGCGGTTCTGACCGACTTCGTGCGGGCGGAATTCTATCCGGAGGACCCGGACGGGCTCCGGTCCGAACTGCGGAAAAACACGGACTTCTCGGTGGAGTCCGCGTTTCCGCTGGTCCGGGGAATCGTCGCACGGAGCGATCTCCATGTAAAAACGGTTCTTCCCGAAACCTACTCGCTGGACGAATACCGCGCCCGGATTGCGGAAAGCATCGGACGACTCCGTTCGCTGTACCGTCCGGGGGTGCTGACGAAGCTCTGTGCGGCGCTGAACAAGGAATACGCTCCGGACATCCGCGCAACGATGGAAAACATCCTCGAAAAATGGGTCCGGTCAGGCATCCTTTACGGCACGCTGGAAGTGCTTCTGAACTGTTCGCCGTCGAAGATTTCCCAATACGCGAACAAGAAGAAAAAAGACAATGTCATGCTGCTGGCGGAGGAATTGCGGACCCCCTTTTTCGAAGAGGCGGAAAACCTGGCCTCCCTGCTGGGACTCTACAAGGCGGCGCTGCCCATGACGGCGGCGGAATTCGTCAAAGAGAAACTGGAGGAACAGAAGGAACGCGAAAACTTCCAGACCTTCGACGATCTGCTCCTTCGCGTGCGCGATTCCGTGCTCCGTCCGGACAGCCGTCTGACGCCCGCCATCCGGAAGAAGTTCGAGGTCGCGGTCATCGACGAATTTCAGGACACCGACCCGGTGCAGTATGAGACCTTCCACAGGCTCTTCGCGGAACGCGAGAACCCCGCACTGTTTCTGGTCGGAGACCCGCGTCAGGCCATCTACGCGTTCCGGGGCGGCGACATCGCCACCTACCGCCGGGCGGTTCGCGAATGCGGCGCGGCGGGCGGACTCCAATATAGCCTGACCGACAACTACCGTTCCTCCGCCCCGATGATCCACGCGGTCAATGAAATTTTCATGGGACACCCCTTCCCGTTCGCCGATCGGGAAATCGAATACCCGGAAGTCTCCGCGCCCGTTCTGGAAGACGGACGGAAGCGCCGCGGACTGCTCGAAGACGGCGCGGAAGTCGCGGAGCCCCTGAAGCTCTGTTATCTGCGGGCCGAACCGCCGTTGAGCGGGTCCGCTCTCCGGGACCGCGCCCTGCGCGCTTGCGCCGCCGAGATTCTGCATCTGCTCCAGTCTCCCGGAATTCAGTGTCCCGACGGCGATTCCGCGCGGCAACTGCGCCCAAGCGATTTCGCCGTGCTGGTCTTCAACGGATATGAAGGAAAAATGATGAAGTCCGAACTGGCGCGTCTGCGGATTCCCGCGGTCATTCCGCGCACAGGCAACGTCTTCGATTCCGTCGCGGCGGCGGAACTCGAACGCGTGCTGTCGGCCGTCGCCGCGCCGTCGGACGCACACACGGCCGCCGACGCCATGCAGACCGCCCTTCTCGGCTATTCCACGGAAGATTTGATCCGGATTCACGCGGACACCTCCGCGCCCCTCCCTCTGGACGGCGTACAGGAAAAGCTCTCGGAACTTTCCCTGAAGTGGCGCAGGGACTCCTTTATCGAAATGTTCCACGACATGCTTCTCAAGTTCCGTGTCCGGGAACGCCTTCTGCGTCTTCCGGACGGCGAACGCATGATGACCGACCTCCTGCATCTGCGCGAACTTCTCCACCGGGAAAGCCTGTCCGGGTTCCTTTCCGTGACGGGACTTCTCCATTATCTGGCGAAACAGCGCAATCCAGAGACCCGTTCGGAACAGTCGGAAGAGATGGAAACCCTGCTCGAAACCGACCGTGCCGCCGTCACCATCATGACCGTCCACAAGAGCAAGGGGCTGGAGTTCCCCGTGGTCATGCTGCCCGCGCTCTATTCTCTGGACATGGAGAAACACGCGGAAAACTATCACCGGGAGGACGGCGCGCTCGAACGCGACCTCACCGGGGATCCCCGTTCCGCGGCTCTCGCCCAGGCGGAACGGCTTCAGGAACTGCTCCGGCTCGTCTATGTGGCGCTCACGCGGGCGAAATACGCCTGTTACGTCTACTGGGGCGACTGCAAGACGAAGCACACCGCGC
>CAYWZD010000016.1:0-13749 GCA_964462755.1 uncultured Victivallales bacterium
ACATACGTTCCGGTATTGTCACGCATGACCTTGCGCTCTTCGGTCAGACGCTGCAGAACCTTTGCCAGCGTCTTGCGGGAAACCCCCATGCGCGGAGCGAATTCCCGTTCGCAGGGCAGTTTCGCGCCCGGGAAATACTGTTCCGCAAGCAGCGTCTGAACCCGATCATACAATTTTCCGATTTTCGGAGGATACGCCATTTTTCATCCTGTCTTTTGAAAATGCTCCTATTATTATGATCGTGGCGTACTTTGATGTCAAGGGAAATTTTTCATCATTTTTCAGAATTTCTTTCCCTCACGGAAAAATCACGGAAGATAAAGGCTGTCGCCGAATTCATTGAGACGGCAAAAGAACAGAAGAATTCCACAAGTCGGCGGAGGTAAACTGAAATCCCGCCAGAAGATCCCGTTACTCTGTTTCAAAAAGGGGGGAATGCTTTTTCAGTTTCATGGACAGAAGGGCGAATCCGCCGGCGATCACTTCGCGCTGAACCACCACATCGGGAGGCACTTTCAGGCAGATATTCGCAAAATTCCAGAAGGCTTTTACACCACAGGCGATCAGGCCGTCCACAACCGACTGGGCGGCCTTGGAGGAAACGCAGATGATGGCCATGTGGGGCTTCGACTTCTTCATCGCCTCCGGGAGACGCCGCACGTCCTGCACCGGATACCCGTGAATCCGGGTTCCGATCTTTTTCGGATCGGCATCGAACACCCCCGTGATGACCATGCCGTATTCGGCAAACTCCTCGTAACCGAGCAGAGCGTTGCCGAGGGAGCCGGCTCCCACCAGACAAACCCGCCGGGGGGCGTCCCACCCGAGAAAACGGCGGATGGCTTCGATCAGTTCGTCTGTCTTGTAGCCGACGCCGGGAAATCCCTTCAATCCCGTCAGTTCGAAGTCCTTGCGCACGATGATGGGGTCCAGATTGATATAATCCGCCAGTTTGGACGTCGAGGCGAACTTCTCACCGGCCGCATGCATCAGCATCAGCTTGTGGAGATACGTCGGCATTCTCCGTATGGCCGGCGTATTTTGAACCTTGTGTCTGCTCATGACAGCTCCCCTTTTCTGTAAACTCATACCCTCGCTGTTTACTATAACGCCGCAAACCTGTTTTTCAAGAACATCGGAGGCACATTCCTTTGCATTTCAGAATTTTCGACATCGTTTCACATCCCGGGAAATGGAGAAAAACACTGCCCGGATCGCAGGGTTCCCGATCCGCTGAAACGGAAGGCTATGCCATTCCGTCCTCCCGCAGGAAGATTTCATCGAATCTGCTTCATATGCCCTTGAATTTTTTCTTTGACGATATATTTTATGCCATAATATATCGTTCAGGAAAATTTAAAACCGGGGATTCGAAACCGTCCGGTAAGGAAAAGAAAATGGAAAAACTCAATGTGCTTGTCACCGGCGGAACACGCGGAATCGGCGCGGGCATCGTGCGTGCCCTGGCCGGAGCGGGCCACAATGTGGCGTTCTGCGGACGCGGAGAAGCCGAAAAATATTCAGCCGTCGCCGCCGACCTCGAAAAGGAATTCAAAATCAAAGCCGCCTATTACCAGTGCGATGTCTCCAGCCGCGACGACCACGAAAAACTGCTGGACTCTTTTCTGGCGGACTTCGGAGCCCTCGACGCACTCGTGAACAACGCCGGAGTCGCCCCGGAAGTCCGCACCGACCTTCTGGAAATGACGCCTGAAAGTTTCGACCGGGTCATGAACATCAACCTTAAGGGGCCCTTCTTCCTCACCCAGCTGGCGGCGAAAAAAATCAAAGAGAACACGGATGGCAAGTTCCATTGCATCGTCAACACCGGTTCGGTGTCTGCGGAATACGCCAGCATCAACCGGGGCGAATATTGTCTTTCCAAGGCGGCGGTGGCGATGGCAACCAAGCTCTGGGCGGTGCGTCTGGCCGAGGATGGAATCGCGGTCTACGAATTGCGTCCGGGCGTGATCCGGAGCGACATGACCGGAACCGTCACCGAGAAATACGACAAAATGATTGCCAACGGCTTGACCCTCCAGAAGCGCTGGGGCCTCCCGGAAGACATCGGCAAAGCCGTCAAAATGCTTCTGGACGGCTCTCTTGCCTATTCCACCGGACAGGTCATCCAGATCGACGGCGGCCTCACGGTGGAGCGGTTCTGACCATGAAAACCCGGCGTCTCAAAGTACTGGTCATCGGAAGCGGCGCGGCCGGACTCGCCGCCGCGGTCCGGCTGGACGCTCTCGGAGTGAAGGACATCGCCGTCTATACCGAGGGGCTGAACATGGGCACCAGCATCAACACCGGCAGCGACAAACAGACTTATTACAAGCTCGGGATGTATGGAAATGAACCGGATTCCCCCGCGGCCATGGCTCGCGACCTGATGGCGGGCGGGAGCATGCACGGCGATCTGGCGCTGGTCGAAGCGGCGCTTTCCCAGCAGGCTTTCGCCCATCTGGCAGCTCTCGGGGTGCCCTTCCCCCACGACCGTTTCGGGCAGTATCCCGGTTACAAGACCGACCACGATCCGAAACGCCGCGCCACCAGCTGCGGTCCGGGAACCTCTCATGACATGTGCGTCGCGCTTATCCGGGAGCTTCAGCGGCGGCAGATCGAAGTTTGCGAGAAACGGATTCTCGTCTCGCTTTCCGCGGACAACGGCCGATGTTCCGGAGCCCTTTTCGTAAACATCGAAGCGTCTTCGTCGGAAGACTCTTTCGAGAGTGTGGAAGCCTCCTATACGGTTTTTGCGGTCGGCGGTCCCGGCGGGTTGTATGAACAGAGCGTGTATCCGGCGGTCCACACCGGCGCGATCGGGACGGCTCTTGCGATCGGGGCAAAGGCGCGCAATCTGCCGGAATCCCAGTTTGGACTGGCTTCCACCGCCTTCCGCTGGAATGTGTCGGGGAGCTACATGCAGGTGCTTCCGCGTTTTGTCTCCATCGATGAAAATGGAGTGGAACGGGAATTCCTGCGCGAATATTTCGACTCGCCGCAAACCATGTACGACATGATTTTCCTGAAAGGCTATCAGTGGCCGTTTTCAGCGGGACACGTTCCCGGGTCCTCCCTGATCGACATTCTGGTCCATCGGGAGACCGTCGGGCTCGGACGTCGCGTATTTCTCGACTACCGGAGCGATCCGCCGGACTTCGATTTCGCCTCGTTTTCGGAGGAAACGCGTTCTTATCTCGAAAAGAGCGGCGCGGTGGCGGACAGCCCGATCCAACGGTTGAAACACCTGAACGAACCCGCGATCGAATTGTACCGCCGCCACGCCATCGATCTGGAGGCCGAAATGCTCGAAGTGGCGGTCTGCGCCCAGCACAATAACGGCGGACTGGCAGCCGATCTGTGGTGGGAATCCGAAAACATCCGCTTTCTGTTCCCGGTCGGGGAAGTCAACGGCTCGCATGGCGTGACGCGTCCGGGCGGTTCCGCGCTCAATGCCGGACAATGCGGCGCTTTCCGCGCGGCGGAACGGATCGCGGCGTATGAAAAATACGCTCCCGCCCCACTCGCGGAAACCTCCTCTTTCGAATCGATCGTGTCCCGTTTTTCCACACCTTCTTCGCTCGACTGGCGCAAGGAACGTTCCGTGTTCCAGAAACGGATGAGCGCCGAAGCCGCGTTCCTGCGGGAAAAAGAACGTGTGGAAGCCGCTTTGAAAGAAGCGGAAGCGCAGCGGGAAAAACATCTGAAAAACGGGCTCGGCGGGCTTACTTCCCGGGAACTGGCCGAACATCTCCGCAATGAACAGCTTCTGACGGCGCAAGTCTGCTATCTTGCCGCGATTCTGGCGCAGATCGAAAGCGGAACCGGTTCGCGCGGCGGCGCGGTCGTGCTCTCGGACAGCGGAAAGCAGATTCATCCGATGCTTCCGTGGAAAACCGTTCCGGAAAAGCCGAACTTCCGGTCCAGCGTGCTGGAAACATGGATGAAGAACGGGCGCGTAATCTCCGAATGGAAACCGTGCCGTCCGCTTCCGGAAACGGACGAGTGGTTTGAAAATGTCTGGAGTTGTTTCAGAAAGGGTGAAATTTATGAATAATACGGACTGCATCTGCGACTTCGGCATTCTGCGCGAATTGCGGAAACGCGAGGGATTGAGCATCACCGATCTTGCTCTCCAGAGCGGAGTTTCCGCAAGCGTGATCTCGAAACTGGAACGCAACCGGAGCAAGGCGGAAATCGATACGATTTTCCGGATCGCGCGCGTGTTCGGGCTGACGCTTTCCGACCTGATCTCGCTGGCGGAAAACAGGACGCCGCATCTGGTCCCCGCGGAGAAATACCGTTCCGGCGACTTCAATTTCAGGCGCGTTTCTTATACGAACGTACGATGTATGCACGCCTCCGCGAAAGCGGGCTCGAAAGTCTCGCGTCCGGGGATGCATCGGGACGATTTTGAACTCTGCTGGGTCCTCAAAGGATGCCTGCGCGTCACCCTGCCCAATGAGGTATGCGAACTGAAAAACGGGACTTCGATCCAGTTCGACGCCCTTCTGGAACACACCTACGAGGCGCTGGAAGATTCCGAAATCGTCATCACCCACATCCGGAAAGGAAAACGTTTCTGATGGATTACCCAAAAGTTGCCTCGTTCAAGACCATGGAGGAGTTCCGCAACTATCTCCGGAAGGAAAATATCCAAATCGGTTTTGCGGATGAAATCCGGAGCGACGGTTCCGCCGCTCTGGCACGGACCGCGCAATGCTTCGGACGCACCGTCGGCAACCGCTGGGCGATTCTGCCGATGGAAGGCTGGGATTGCGAAGCGGACGGAACCCCGGGCGAATTCACCCGCCGCCGCTGGCTCCGTTTCGCCGGAAGCGGGGCAAAACTGCTGTATGGAACAGAGGCCGCGGCGGTCATGCACGAAGCGCGCAGCAATCCGCGCCAGCTCACCGCGCAGGAGCACACGCTGGAAGCCCTGAAAAAACTCTGTGCGGAAATGAGACAGGTTCACCGGGAAAAATTCGGAACGGACGACGATCTGGTCATCGGTCTCCAGCTCACCCACTCCGGACGATACGCCCATCCCAATCAGGCCCATGTCCGCGAGGCGAAAACCGCTTACGAGCACCCTCTTCTCGATAAGAAGTTCGGATGTTCGCAAGCCAATGTGGTCACGGATGCCGAAATCCCCGGAATCGTACATTGTTTCATTCAGGCAGCGGAAGTGGCGCAAAAGGCCGGTTTCGATTTCGTGGACATCAAGCACGCGCACGGGTATCTCGGACACGAATTCCTGAGCGCTTACGACCGCCCCGGTCCCTACGGCGGAAGTTTTGAAAACCGCACCCGTTTCTTCCGTGAAATTGCAGAGGGCATCCGGAAAAAATGTCCGGGACTGTATCTCTCCGCCCGTGTCAGCCTGTTCGATATTCTGCCGTATGTCAAGGGCGAAGACGGGCTCGGGCATCCGATGGAATGGAGCGGTCCGTATCCCTACGCGTTCGGCGGCGACGGCACCGGTAGAAACATGGACCCGGACCTGAAGGAAACCGTCCGTTTCGTGAACCTTCTCCGGGAATACGGCGTGGACACGATCTGCGCCTCGATCGGCAGTCCTTACTACAATGTCCACATGCAGAGGCCCGCGTATTACCCGGTGAGCGACGGCTATCCGCCGCCGGAAAATCCGCTCTACAATGTGTCACGCCACCTGGCCGCGGTCAAACGCATCCGGGAACTCTGTCCGGAAATGCTTGTGGTCGGTTCCGGCTACACCTGTCTCCAGGACTATCTTCCGAACGCGGCGGAATATTCGGTTGCGCACGACGAAACGGACTTCGTCGGAATCGGGCGCATGGTGCTTTCCTACCCGGAAATCTGCGCCGACGTTCTGGCGGGAAAGCCCCTGGACCGCCGCCGCATCTGCCGCACGTTCGGAGACTGCACCAACGCGCCGCGCGCAGGAATGATTTCAGGCTGTTACCCTCTGGACGATTTCTACAGAAAACGTCCGGAAGCTGAAAAATTGAAAAATCTCAAACAGAAACACTCATAAACAGGGAGTCGCTCCATGATCTGTTTTTTTTCGGATAACCACTATGAATCCCATGCCGGCAGAAACATCTATGAAAAACTGCCGGATGAACTCAAACGGAAAACTCTCTTTCAGGAAGACGACTGGGCTCTTCTCGAAAACGGCGGCTGGGAGAAGGATTGCGACCTGCTGGTGCTCCATCTGATCGGAACCACCTGCGGACTGCCGCATCCCGGCTCCGGAGCGGAAAAAGCGGTCCGCCGTTACGTGGAACGGGGCGGAGACATTCTCCTCCTGCACGGCTCCAGCGCGGCATTCTGGGAATGGGACTGGTGGCGGAAAATCGTCGGTCTCCGCTGGGTCCGCCCGAACGATCCGGACGGCGTTTCCGCCTCCACGCACCCGGTCTTCGCTTGCAAGGTTGAACCGGTAGCGACGCCGAATCACAAATTGGCGGGCAAACTCCATCCGTTCGAAATCGGAGAGGATGAGGTTTACATTCATCTTCAGGAAGCCTGTCCCGTCGAAGTCCTGATGACCGTCACACGGGAGGGGGAAACCTTCCCGCAGGCCTGCGAAGCGGTGACGCCTTACGGCGGCAGGATTTTCAGTTTCATTCCCGGGCATAAGCCTGAATCTGTCGCAACTCCGGGGCTGGTCGAAAACATCGTCACGATCCTGAATTACCTGATGGAAGGGAAAACAGGGAAAGGCAAGCCGAAAGCCGCGTTTTTGTGCGTCAATCCGGGAATGATCGATCGGGTCTACGGCAACGGACGCCGCGAGCGGGTCGGGGAGCTGGCAGATGTCCTTCCGGAAGTCGTGACTCCGGAACGGTTCAACCGGATCGATCTGCGGGATGTGGAATATCTCTTTTCCACCTGGGGAATGATGCACTTTTCCGAAGACCAGCTGAACCGCATGCCGAACCTGAAAGCGGTCTTCTATGCAGCCGGCGCCACCGACAGTTTCAGCCGTCCCCTGATGAACCACGGAATCCATGTCATCAGCGCGTGGAAGGCAAACGCCCTTCCGGTCGCGGAGTTCACCGCGGCACAGGTCATTCTCGGACTCAAAGGATACTTCAGGCTCGCAAGGCGGATGCGTGGTTCGGGGCTCGCAACCCAGACGGACGTCAGCTGCGGCTCCTATGGAAAGACCGTGACGCTTCTGGGAGCCGGAGCCATCTCCTCCCATACAGCCGAGCTGCTCAAAGCTTACGATCTGAAGGTCGTCACGGTGCCGTCGCGTCCCGAACGAAGAACGATCTCGCTGGAAGAGGCGTTCGCCACCTCGCAGGTCGTCAGCAACCATTTTCCGGACCGCGACGACAATGTCGGGGTTCTGAATGGAAAACTCTTCGAATCCATGCCGAAAAATGCAGTCTTCATCAATACGGGACGCGGACGGCAGGTCAATGAGGAGGAGATGATCGCCGTGCTGGAAAAACGTCCCGACATCACCGCCCTGCTGGACGTGACCTTCCCGGAACCGCCGCTGGAGGGCTCGAAACTCTACACGCTCGAAAACGTGTTCCTTTCGCCGCACATCGCCGGGTCGCTCAATGACGAACTTTTCCGCATGTCGGATTATGTCATCGCAGACTTCAAACGCACTCTCGCGGGCGAACCGTTCGAATATGAAGTCAACGAATCGATTCTCCTGACATCCAAGATAAAGGGAGCTTGAAATGCTTCATGAATTTCTTCCGTTTCCGAAGCTGAAATCCATTCTGGAAGACACCCGGACGTCTCCGGAGTTTCCGCCCGCCTCCGATCGTGCGGCGTGGGAAACCATGATGCGGGGCGACGCACAAAAAATCTGGTGCGCTGAAATCGTATCCCATGCGGAAGAAATTCTTGGAAAGCCGTGGTCCGACTGCTCCTATGCCCTCCTCCTGGACTATACACGCAAAAACAGCCGGGCCGCTTACGAAACCCCCTATCTTGAGCGGAGGGCGCGTCTGGCTTACGCCGTCCTTGCGGAATGCATCGAGCACAAGGGGCGTTTCATGGAAGAAATCGGTGAAGGCATCTGGCATATTTTGAGCGAACCGTTCTGGTGTCTTCCGGCTCATGAACGCTATGCGGAGGGAGACCCGACACCGCTGCCCGGCCTGCCCGTCGTGGATTTGTTCGCCTCCGCCACCGGTGCCCTTTTGGCGGATACGAAAATGCTGCTCGGTGCCGAGTTCAATGCGTTTTCCGCCTCGCTGATGAAACGGGTTGAAATCGCGGTCATGGAACGGGTCGTCGCCCCCATGGAAACGGCGCCGGAACGCGCATGGTGGATCAACGGATACAACAACTGGTCCGTCTGGTGTTCCTACAATGTCGCGGACAGTGCAATGGTCTTTCTGGAGGACCGTCCGGAGCGGCTGGCAAAACTGCTGGATCTCCTGCTGACGGTCACAGACCGTTTCCTCGGCAACTACAGCCCGGACGGAGGCTGCGACGAGGGCCCCGCCTACTGGGGGGTCGCCGCCGCGAAAATGTTTCTCTTCGCCGACCTCGTCAACTGGAGAAGCGGGGGCGCCTGCACAAAGTTCTTCAGCTTGCCCCTGATCCGTAATATGGGCGAATACTACCCGAAAGTGAACCTCTGCGGAGACTGGTTCATGAACCCTGCGGACGCCCCTGCGCGAATTCAGAAGAAACAGATCGGAGTCCTCTTCCGTTACGGGGAGCTGACCGGCAGTTCCATAATGAAAGAGTTCGCGGGCGAAGCGGCATACGACATGAATCCCGGAAAAGGCAGTATCGCACCGATCTGCGGCAAAGCTTGTTCGGTGCGCTCGGGAGAAACCATCACTTTTCTCCTGCGGGATCTCTTCTGGACTCCGGCCAGACTTCCGGAAACGAAAATACAGCGTCCGGAATGTTCGTTCCTGCCCGATCTGCAAAGCATGGTGATCCGTGAGGATACGCACGATACGAACCGGGGAACCGTTGCCGCGATCAAAGGCGGACACAACGGCGAAAGCCACAATCATAACGATGTGGGACAATTCACGGTTTTCCGCAATGGCGCCCCGATCATCGTCGATCCCGGCAATATGAGATACAACCGTCTCACTTTTTCGGCGCGCCGTTACGAATTCTGGCATATTTCCGCTCTCGGACACAATGCCGCCCAGTTCAATGGCGTCATCCAGCCGGCCGGGAAAGAATTTCATGCGGAAGTTCTGGAAAAAGTCACGGACGGCCCCGCGCCCGGACTGCTGCTGGACCTCGCGAAAGCCTATCCGCCGGAAGCCGGAATCTCCGCCTATACGCGCCATCTGACGCTGGACCGTGCGAACGGCATCGTCGAGGTTTCCGAAAAAGTTCTTTCCTGCAAGGAATTGAACATCCGGCTTTTCCTGTATTCTCCGGTCAATCCCGCGATAAGCTCCACGGACTCCCTCGCCTGGCCTTCCATGCGCCTCTCCTTCTCCGGCATAGCCTTCTCGGGCATGGAGAAAATCCCTCTGGACGACCCCATTATGAAAATAGTCTGGGGCGCGTCGCTTTTCCGGCTCGTCTTCGAGACAAAATCGCAGAAAAACGCGGAATGGAATTTCCGTTTCCTTCCGGAAAAAAACTGACCCGGCTCCGGAAGTTTTTCTATCCGATTTGCGACACGGTTTCTCCTTCGAAAAGAGAAACCGGCAGGAGTTCCTGCACGGGAATGTCCTTTTCTCCGGCGATCAGTTTCAGCGCCTGTGAAACGCCGTATGAACCGAGCTCGTAGGTATGGCTGTCGATTGACGTGATCCTCTTGAAGTGATGAAATTCGTCATTGACGAGAAACGCCGCGACGGAAAGGTCTTCCGGGATGCGGACACCGTGTTCCGCGCAATACCCGCAGAAACCGGCGCAGATGATGTCGTTCTCAAAAAGAACCGCGGTGTATTTCTTCCGGACCGAGTCCAGAAGATGCCCGAACTGGAAATTGTTTCCGGGCATGTGATAAGGAGCCAGCAGCTTCAGGGTCTCCAGACGGAACCCCAATTCCCTGGCCCGGCCGGAAGCCCCCTTGAAACGGTCAGAACCTACGGAAATTCCGTTGTTGAGTCTCACGAAACCGATCCGGCGGTGTCCGAGCCGGTAAAGGTGATCCAGCATCATGCGCCCGGCCTCGATGTTGTTCGGGTTCACGGTACGGACGTGTTCCCCTTCCGCAAAAGGATAAGTGTCCATGAAGATGGTGGGAACGTCGCGGAGATCGAAGGCGGGCGTGTTTCCGCCGATGAGAATCGCATCCGGATTGACCGCGTGAATTTCCTCTTCAAAAGCCGCCGTATTGGTTTCCGGGCCGATGGGAAGAATACTCAGCAGGATGTGTTCATTATGAGAAGCATCCAGAATTCCTCTGAGCAGCTTGCCGTAAAAGGAATGCGTCGTCGGAAAAACGCCCGCGTACACGAAATGCCGGAGAGGGAAAACGCTGTTCCGGATCAGGACGGTTCCCGCCGCGCCCCGGTGCCGTTTCAGGTAGCCGCGCGAAACCAGCACGGAAACCGCGCGGTTCGCCGTTCCCTTGTCCACCTCGAATTTTTCCGCCAGACGGTATTCCGAGGGGATGCGCCTGCCCATCTTATACTCCCCCGATTCAATCTTCCCCAGAAGATAATCGACCAGTTGCTGTTCCTTGTGTCCGCTCATGAGAAAATGCTCCTTTCCTTTCTTCTTCCATACTATATCTCCAAAAATAACCCTGTCAATAAATAAAAAGTTTTTTCTTTGCAATGATTGACGAAACCGTGATTTAAGCATATAATATGTTTAGAAAGAACCAGAAACGAGATTGAGAAAAGAGAAATAATGAACCAGTCATTATTGACAAGGAATGATACGGAGGACCGGAATCCGGGAACAGTTCCCGGATTCTGGATCACTTCCAACAAAGCGGTGGCCGCCTACCTTACGAAAAATGTTTTCCTCGGCCAGGTGTCCGTCATCGGGTATTCCGCCGGGAAACGTCCCATCTATGCCTATGAGTTCGGGGAAAGCGAAGTCGGCCCGCAAACGGTCAGCTTCTCATCCGCATATGCCGCCCGGAAACCGGAATTGTTCACTCAGCAGGGCCGGAAGAAAAAACCTTCCCTCCTGATTTATTCCGCGATTCACGGGGCGGAAGTCGAGGGAACGGCGGCTCTGATCAATCTGATTCATATCATCGAGCACGGCTGCGATCTTCGCGGAAAAAAATGGCCCGGACTCTCCAGAATGGCGAAATATTGCCGTCTGGTGATCGTTCCGCTTTCCCAGCCGGACGGACGCGAACGGTTCGCGCTGGACAGCATGGCGGGACAATCCCTGGCAACATTCCAGTATTACGCGCACGGAATGTGGAAGGACGGCACCCCCTGCAGCTACCCGTTCCACAAGGAGACTCTCCCGCTTCCGCTGGACAGAATCGGACATCTGGGCGCGTATTTCAACGACAACGGGGTGAACTGTCAGCACGACGATTTTTTCGGAACGCTTCAGCCGGAGACCGCCGCCCTGATCGCACTGGCCCATGCGGAACGTCCGGACTGTATTCTGTCCTGCCATGCGTGCGAAGCGGACCCCGGTTTTTCGGGTCCCCACATGACCAACTCCGCCGCCGCGGAAGCCATGACGATCCGGATTGCGGAAGCGGTACTGGCGAAACATCTCGCCGCGCATCTGCGTCCTTACGAAAAGCTGAATGTGAAGAGGCATTCCTACTTCTATCTTCAGGACATTCTTTACATGGCGTCCGGCGCGCTGCCGCTGCTCTACGAATTCCCGCATGGAGCGGTCAACGTTCCATTCACTCAGGACGAAATCGTGGATCTCGGCCTGATTCTGTTCGAGGAACTCATGCGGTTCGGTCTCAAAACCCATTTCATGCCTCGTTTCTGACAGGAGAAAAATCATGGCGTTTCTGAAAAGAGTCCATCCGAATTCAAGTTTTCTCCGGAACACGGGGAATCCTTCAAATCACCTTCCAGATATTTCAAATCATCGGAAAAAGGAGCCGACAATATGAAACGCAAGGCAAAATTCACCCTGATAGAACTCCTCGTCGTGGTCGCGATCATCGCGATTCTGGCGGGGATGCTTCTGCCCGCGCTGAACAAAGCAAAAGAAGTGGCCAGAACCATTTCATGCACCAGCAACCTCAAACAGCTGGGAACCGCCAGCATCCTCTACTCGGACACCTATTACGGGTACATGCCCCGGTATGAAATGAGAGGCCTCAACAGCGGAGGAACCCTTTCCACCCGCAACTGGACGGCAATTCTGCAAGGAAACGTTCTGGGAGACAACGTCTGCGAACAGCTCCGCGCCCACTTCGGGCTTCCCCTGCTGGGAAAAGCGGCCTATTGTCCCAAACGAAACACAGGAGCACCCGGCATCGACAACGATCCCTTCTACGGCACCAACGGCGGCCTCTACGCGGTCAACACCCGTTTCAACCAGATCATCTCCGGCAACAGTCTCTACACCGATGTGAAGCGGGAGAAAATCAAAAATCCTTCCGGCAAAGCCCATATTTCCGAAACGTGGGGCGCCGGACAATACGGCTTCAACTACACCTCCATGATTCAGTTCCGCCACAGCCGGAAAGCCAATGTCACATTCATCGACGGCCATGCCGCTCCCCTCGCTTATGGCGAATTCAAGGACAGCATTCAAATTTATCCGACAAATTGAGGCAATGATTCATCGGAAGGCAAATCATGCGAAAGACAGAGAAAGATTCGAAAATGACAAAGCAGACACTGCTGGCGGCGGCACTGATTTCCATCATTCTGCCGTGCCGGGCATTCGAACGGAAACCTGATCCGAATACAAACTGGATCGAAACGGGAAGCGGCATAGTGAAACAGGAAGGGAAAAAAGCCGTCTGGACGGATGCAACGGTCCGGTTCACGGTGCAGAAGGACGGCGGTTTCACAATGGCGCCCGCCGTTCCCGACAAAAAAGGAAGCACGGGCACGTATGTCGATGTTTCCGCAAAGTTTCCGTATCTTGTTTTCGAGATGACTCCGACCGTTCAGAAAGGAGGCTCCTTCATCTGTCCGTGGTTCGTAAATCAGGGCCCGGCCTACGGACAGGGAGCCAATGCGCAGGGCGGATATTTCGTCATCGACGCCTATCAGAACAGCAAGCTGCCGGCGGGCGGGGTGGGGTATCTGCGTTTCGACCTCATTCGTTCTTCCCTTCAGTTCAAATATCTGAAAATGGTGAAGGAGCCGGAATATCTTCTGAAAATCGAGGCACGTGCTTTTACGGAGAAAAAACAGTTCGGACCCAATGATGTTCTTGAATTCACGTTCAAAGCCCCAGGCAAACTGGAAAATGTCCGGCTGACTTTTTACGCGGGTGGACGCCCGGTCCGGCTCAACAATGAGAAGGAACTGTTCCTGAAACAGGAAGTCCCCTCGGAAAATGTCTGGACGGCCCGGCCGGAGGTGGTCTACTTCCTCCCGGATAAGACAAAAGGCGGAACGGTTCTGGTCAAGGCCGAGGCGGAAGGGCTTCCTTTCCCGGTATTCACCTACATTGCATTCGACTATATTCCGGGAATCAAAACCGTCCAGACAATGCCGGACGTGAAGGTCTGGCTGTCCCGGATCAGGGAAGAACACCCGCGGATATTCCTCAATAAAGATACGCTTCCGAAAGTCCGTGCGTGGGCGGAAAAAATCGGCTATGCCGACCTCCTGAAAAATGCGGATTCCTTCCAGTATGATCCATCCTTCACGCGCAAGGCGCGCGGATGCGTCGGAGAGA
>CAYWZD010000016.1:13849-23603 GCA_964462755.1 uncultured Victivallales bacterium
TCCTTCCAGTATGATCCATCCTTCACGCGCAAGGCGCGCGGATGCGTCGGAGAGAAATTCCCCTACAAAACCGTGGAGGTGGAAGTCCCGCTGGACTGGAGCGACGAGGCGTCCGCATGCGCGCTCGCCTATCTGCTCACCAATGATAAAAAATACGCACGGAAGGCATGGGAATTCCTGAACCATTCTCTGGACGCCTATCGCGCATGCATGGAAAAACGCACCGCCATCAGCTGGTACGGAATCGGACGCATTCAGGATATGGCCTCCTACGACTGGATATACGACACGCTCACTCAGAAACAGCGGAAAGACTACATCACCGAATTTTTCCGCATTAACAAAACGTATGTGAATCACGGCTGGTACGGTCCCTACGCAAACGTCAACGGCGGCGCCGGCTGGCAGGGCGGATTTTACGGTGACATCAATACGGAATTCTTCATGGGGCTGGCCGCATACAAGGACGGCATCTGCGACACGGAGGCGGCCAAAATGCTGGAATCGGGCGCAAAACGTTATGTGAACATGCTCGACTTCCGCGAGACTCTTTCGGAAGACGACGGAATCCTCGGCTCCACCTGCATGGGCTACTCCGCCGGACAGTATCCCTGGGCCAGCTACGATTTCCTCTATGCTCTGCGCGGTGCGCTGAAACAGCCGATCCTTCCGAAGCTGAATCATCTCCTCTTCTTCGCCGAATGGTGGCAGTGGAACATCCTTCCCGGAAAAGGAGATGTCAAATACCGTGAATTCGCCATGGGCGACAATCCGAGAACAACAATGGCCCTCTCCGACATCGCCGGACATCTTCTCACGATCCTTGCCGTCTACAGCAAACAATATCCGGAAGACTGCGCACATACTGCGCAAATCGTGAAAAAATCGCTGTCATCTCCGGCTTTCACCGATGCCTTCCGGGAAGACCGCTACAAATGGCTTGACATGAAAGGCGGCAAGCGCGCGCACAAATACGCATGGGGATATTTCCGGAGGTTTCTCGCCTATGACATCGCCGACCTCCAGACGACCGATCTTCCCGAACTCTCCACAAAAGCACGCCATTTCCCCAGCGGCGGCCTGACCTTCTTCCGCAGCGGAAACGGCAAAGACGATGCTTATGCCGTCTTCAATGCGGGCAGCCGCGTTGTCACACACAAAACCCGCGGAGATGAAAATCACTTTACCATCTTCAAAAAAGGGTATCTGGCGATCGACTCCGGCTACCGCGACGACAGCTGGCCCGCGAAATATTCCTCTATGTCTCTTGCCCACAATACGATTCTGATTCACGATCCGTCCGAATTCTTTCAGGAGGACAAGAATTTCTTTGACCGGCTGAAAAACTACCATCGCTGGGTAAGTGATCCGGAGATCATGAAAATCATCCAATCCATGGAACCTTACGCCGGAAGCGCCGAAGGAGGGCAGGACAAAAGCCACGGAGGATGCTGTCTGGCCTTTTCGACCAGCCCGTATTATTCCTATGTTGCCGGAGACGCCACCGACACGTACAGCCAAGAAAAATGCCGGAGTTTCATCCGTCAGTTCCTCCACATCCAGCCGGACGTCTTCCTCGTTTTCGACCGGGTGGAATCGGTGAAAAAAGAATTCCGCAAGGATTGGCTTCTCCATTTCCTGAATGAGCCCGAGGTCAAGGGAAATTGTACGACCGCTTCTTCCGGAGAAGGCGGAACGCTCCGCTGTCACACGCTCCTTCCCGAAAATGCGATCATTAAAAAGATCGGAGGCCCCGGAAAAGAATTCATGGGGGAAAAAGTCAACTGGGACATCTATCCAGAGATGAAAAAGAAGGCCGTTTACGCCGGAAAATGGCGCATCCAGGTCTCCCCGGAAACGCCTTCCGCCGCCGATTGTTTCCTGAATGTGATCGATGTGGGCGACCGCGCCATTTCCAACCTCCGCTGCACACAGGATTCACAAACCGCCACCGTTTCATTTGACGCGCCGGACGGGAAAAAAATCTCCGTCTCATTCCACAAAACGGGAAAAACCGGAGGCGCTATCCGGATCACGGATTCCAACGGAAAAGAACTGGTGTCCGAACCGCTTTCCCCCCGGATTCAGAACCAGTCCGGATTCGTTCCCTGAAGACTGATTTCTTAGCGGCAAAACAGGAAAAAGTCAGGATTCCCGGAGAGCGGATGGTGTGGCGCAATCAAGCTCACGGTTTTCCGCAATCTTTGACCTGAAGGCATCGAAAAGAATGCCGCTGTCCGAGCCGATCGCTTTCCAGGACAGCGGAAAACGGCTCCAGTAACGGCTGTCCGAACAAAACCCGCCCACAGGGACCCCGGCTTTCTCCGCTTTCCGGCAGATCGTCCGGATGGCGTTTTCGATTTCGGGGTCGTCGAACTGCAAAGTCTTCCCGAAACTGGAAGAGAGATCGGCGGGCCCGATGCAGAGGCTGTCGATGCCCGGCACCTCCAGAATGGAATCAAGATTTTCCACCGCCTGACGGTGTTCAATCTGAAGAATGACGAGAGGTTCCCGAACCGACTGTTCCAGATATTCCGTCCACGGATCGGCTCCATATCGGTTCTGCCGCCGCAAAGCAAATCCGCGCTCCCCTCCGTCTGCGGGATAGCGGCATGCCCGAACCGCGGACCGGGCATCGTCCGCATTCAGGATCATGGGAACAATTACGCCTGCGGGGGCAAGGTCCAGCACCGGTTTCAGAAGGTAATTTTCATTCCACGGAACCCGGACAAACAATGCACAGTCCGTTCCCCGCACCGCGACGGAAGCATTCATGGCGTCGGCAAGGGTCAGCGGAGAATGTTCCAGGTCAAGCCAGAGAAAATCGAACCCGGCATCCGCGGCCAGTTCCGCAATGGAGATGTCCCGGCAGGTGATCACAGTTCCCAGAGCCGTATCGCCGGAACGGATTTTTTTCAGAAATATTTCCAGATTGTTGATTTTCATGTTTTCCACCGCCTTTTGAATGAGTGTCCGGCAATCAACCTATCCACACCTCTTCCGGGATTCAAGAAAAATACTTTTTTTAAAACTAAAAAATCATGAAACGTTTCAGAAAATATTTCAATTTTTCAAAGTATCCCGATGCATTTATTATTGAATTCTACGGAAATCCATCCTATATTCATTCTGGAATTTTCCTTCCGAAAACTGAAAATATTTCAAACGAAGTGAAAAAATATGCCGAAAGCAACGGTAAAAGAGATTGCCCTGAAAAGCGGGGTCTCTCCTGCAACCGTCTCGCGGGTTATGAACGGAACCGCAGGAGTCAAGGAAGAGAAACGCCGCAGGGTTCTCGACGCGATCCGGCGCGCGGGCGGAGAAGTCTTTAAACATCGCCAGCCGCTGCGGGGAAAAACCATCGGACTTCTGTGTCTGTACCACCTTGAATCGGATGCCGCTTCCCTTGCCCGGAAGCTCCCCGTTCTGATGAAAAAACTGCCGAAACATTGGAATCTGCTGATGCTTCCGGGCGACATCGAACCGAGGGAACTGGTTTCCCGTCATCTGCATGGGGAACTGGCGGGACTCCTGCTGCTCGGACACAGCCTGCCGGAAGGAATGACGGAGGCGCTGAACCGGATTCCTCATGTCTGGCTGAATAGTCATCAGGGAGCGGACCGCAATGTCGTTCTTCTGGGGAATGAATTTGCCGGACGGATGGCGGCACGCCGTTTTCTGGAACGGAAGCATCCGAAGGCAAAATTTTTCTGCCTCTCGATGAAAAGCAGAAACCCTGCTTTTCAGGCGCGTGTCGACGGATTCCGGTTTGAATTATTTGTGAGGGGATTCCCATGCCGGATTCTCAAGATCGGCAGAAACGAACCTTCCGCATTTTATGAGGAAACCGATGAACCGCAGCTGGAAAAGGGGATTCAAAACGCGATCGCGCGTCTCCGGTTCAAGGCATCCGACGGAATTTTCTTTCCGGAAGAACGCCTGACCGCCCTGTTTTACCGTGTCTGCTCCAAGAGGAAACGATCCGTCCGGCCGCGGATCATCTCCTGCAATCATTCACCCGAACTGCTGATGGGGCTGTATCCGCGTCCGGAATCCATCGACCTAGCGCCCGACATTACCGCCGAGCACGGAATGAATGAACTTTTACGGCGTCTCTCCGGACAGCCGCCGTCGGCGGAAAACATCGCAGCGATCTCACAGCCTCAAATCATCAAAGGAGACGAAAATCCATGAGAGGGTCCAAAACTGCAACGTTTATGAATTCTCATGCGGCGGCGTGAAAACCGACTGGAAAATAAGTCGGGACGTGCTAGAATATCCATCAGAAGATATCCGCAAAAAAAATAACGGAACAAAAGGAGAATCCATCATGACACTGGAAGGCGACAAAAGAATTCTGGTCATTGCATTTCTGACAAGTCTGACCGTCTCGCTTGTAGTCAATCTTCTTTATGTCTACGGCGGACAGCTTTTCGGCAGTTGCGGCGGTACTTGTCCAATCGGGATTCCGGAAGAAAGGGAAATCAGCCGCGGACCGGCCGCAGTTCCTCCGGGAAAACCAAGTGTCGCTCCCGGAAAATCTGCCGTGGCTCCGGCTCCCGGCGCACAGAACAGACGTCGCGGCGGCGAGGGCAGCGGTTTCGGAATGCGCATGCTTCCCGCCACCCCCGAACTCATGGCTTTGTATAGGGGGCGCGCATTCATGTATGACCAATTCGCCACTTCCGTAATTCAGGACGAAAAAGCGGCAGGCGCCGGAATGAACTCCATGGCCGTCCTCAACGCCTGTCTTGCAAGGGACAAGGCAAAACTGGCCTTCTGGAGACGCGAGGCAGACCTGAGACCGGCCGCCGGCGTGCCGGAGGCTTTCCTCCAATACCGATATTCCGAAAGATTCCTGAAATATTCGGAAAACTTGTACCGAGCCGGTGCACTCCAGTTGGATAAACTCAATCTTGCAAAACTGGATTCCATTGACGCAAAAATCCAACTGGAAGAGGCTCTTCTGCGCGTTCGTGACAAAGCCGCATGGGACAAAGCGGCGAAGGCTCTTGAAAACTATCCGGACAATGTGACGGACGAACTTCTCCGCAATCTGCTCGCGGCTGCAGAACAACCCCGGGGTCAGCGCTGATTTTCCGGGCAATCATTTGGACGCGATATATCACCGTAACCCATGCAGGAACAACAAGTAGAGTTTATCATGACCCAAAACGGCAAGAGAAAATTATTGTTCACGGTTTTTCTGACAAGTTCAGTTTTTTCTTTCATGATCCTTTTTTCCTCAGCGGGAGTTCTTACCGGCGGGGAAAAGGATAAGCTCCCTTCATCCGGCCCGTTGCTTCCAGCATCATCATCCAAGCTTTTAAATCTATATAAAGAGCGCGCCGAATTGTGCCAGAAAAATGCAAAACTCATCGATATGGAGGTACAGGCGGCCGGAAGAAATCCGATGGACGCGGTCAAGGCCGCCGTCGAGCGCGATGTCGCAAGGCTGGCTTACTGGAGAATGGAAAAGAATTTGAACCCTGACCAAAGCCCCGCGATTGCGTTCATCCGTCTCAAGGTGGCCCAGATCCTCATGCAGGATAAAAAAGGCGAGTTTGATTCAGGCACTTTGCCTTTGAGCGAGCTGAACAGAGAGAAAGCAAAGGTTCTCGCGGCAGAAATCCGGCTGGAAGAAAATCTTCAAGCTGTTCGGGATCGGACCGCCTGGATCCATGCAACGGAAACTTTGAAAAATTATCCGCACAAGGTCACGGAGGAACAACTTCGCGCCCTTTTCACCGCGGAACTGCCTCAAACACAACCCTAATCTACATCCAAAAACAAGGAGAGTTTATCATGGCCCAAAACGGCAAGAGGAAATTATTGTTCACGGCACTTCTGGCGACCTCAGCTTTCTCTCTCGTCATGCCCTCTTTTTCAGGAGGACAACTTTTCGGCGGAGAAAACGGAACCTCTCCCGCCGCGATACGTCCGGCGCCGCCCGAACTTCTCGCCTTGTATAAGGAACGCGCAGCGCTGTATCAGAAAACAGCCGAACTCATTCTGCAGCAGGTCAAGGCGGCGGCAGAAGATCCAAAGGAGGCGATCCTTGCCGTTGCCGCACGCGATGAAGCAAAGCTGGCTTATTGGAGACGCGAAAAAAATATGCGTCCGACAAGAGGCGCCGCGGAAGCCTTTATCGATGTTAAAAAGCAGAAAGCCCTTCTTCAGCTTACAGAAGGATTATATAAGAGCAACACCATCCCTCCGGAAGACTTGAGCAAGGCCAAAGCCAAATACCTCGACGCTGAAATCCAACTGGGAGAGGCCCTGTTGTCCGTGCGTGACAAAGCCGCCTGGGACAAAGCGGCCAAAGCGCTGGACAAGTATCCGAACAATGTGACGGATGAACTTCTCCGCGCTCTTCTTGCGGCCGAATGTCCCTGAGAGGCTCCCTCTGATTTTTCGGGGATGTCCTTCCATTCACTTTGAAGACAAAAGGTCTTTTTCCGCCATCCACGCGAAGTTGTCACGCAATCCGGCCTCCAACGGAATCTCCGGACGCCAGGAGAGCTGTGCTTCCGCCTTCCGGATGTCCGAACACATGTGTTGACAGACAAAATCAAGACCGTGCCGATTAAGCTCGGGACGCCGCTGCATAAGCGAATCCCGGTCCAGGAATTCAAAGACGGGAGCGGGGGCGTTCAGCGTTTTTGCAACAAGACGGATGTAATCCTTGAGCATGAGGCTGGTTTCGCCGCAGATGTTGTAGACCTGTCCGATGGATTCGGGACGTTCCGCGCAAAGGAGAAACGCCCGGCCAAGGTCGGCCACATGACCCGGCTGAAGAAGAGCTCGTCCGTTTTCCGGAACTTCCATGACCTCCCCGCGCAGGAGCCTGCGGAAATATTCGGGATTGCGTCCACCCCAACCGTCGAGCGGGATGTCGCCGCGTCCGTACACATTGCTCATGCGGAGGATCGACGCGGGAAAACGTTTTTCCACACAGGCCCGGAGAAGGATCTGGTCCTGCCGAAGTTTCTGATTGAAAACGAGCTCTTCGTCCGATTCGAGTTCGGACATCGGCAGCCATTCCGGAGCGGGAATGTGCCGGGCGTCGCCATAGACGCCGATGGACCCGGTATGGATGAAATGGCCGACATCGCTTTTCAGGGTTCCGATCACGAATTCCAGATCGGCGTCGTTCAGGATCGTATCGATGATCACGTCCCATGGGCGGTCCTTCAGGACTTGCGCAAATGCTTCGCGGTCGTTCTTGTCGCAGTGAAAAGATTTCTCCAGACCTTCCATTCCCGGACGCGTCCCGCGGTTCATTTCACAGACCCGGTAACCGCCTTTGCGGAGGAATGCCTCCGCGATGGCAAGACCGAGGAAGCGGGTTCCTCCCACAATCAGAACATTACTCATGTTTTTCTCCCTCTGTTTCAAGTAGCCTGTCATGAGAAGGAACACCTCATGACAAGATTTTTATTTTTCATTCGATATGGCTGACTTCAAAACTTCCTTTATGAAAATATAATCAGAATAATTTCTTTTTCTTCCTTTTTTCATTAAAAAAAGATTTTTTTGTCCTTTCCGGAAGCTTTTCCAAAATATTTATTTCCGCCCGGCTGTGTTTTACTGGTTTCATAAGAGACCTGTCACATCAAATAATCTTGCGGAATATCTTTACTTCAGGCAAATGGAAGGCGTGAAGGAGGATATCCCTCGAAAATGTCTTTTTCAAAGGGACTGCCCTTTTCTTGAAATCAAGATATTTCCGTGATATATTAGTTGCAATTGAAGGGGGGATAGTTTTGTCCCGTCGTTAGTGCCGCGTTTCCAGAAAATAAGTTGAATATACGTGGTATGATCAGTTTCTTGAAAAATTTATGGACTCCGCTCGACCGTATTGATCCAGTCCGGCTGATGACGATAGGATATCTTTCCTATGTTCTCTTCGGCTGGGGTTTTCTATCACTTCCCTTTTGCCACACAGCCACAGGAAAGGTCACTTCGCTGGCGGCGCTGTTTACCGCGACCTCCGCGGTTTCCACGACCGGTCTTGCAACAGTCAGCGTCAATGACGACTTCAATCTGCTGGGGCAGATCGTCATTCTCCTTCTGATCCAGCTGGGCGGTATCGGGTATATGACCTTCAGTTCATTCATCTGTCTGTCACGGGGGACCTCTCTTTCACAAACCCGGCAGGAAGTAGGGAAGGTGGTCTTCAGCATCCCCAGCGAATTCCGGATTGACAAATTCATCCGCAGTGTCTTGAAATTCTCCCTGGTGATCGAGGCAATCGGCGCACTCATCCTGTTTTTTCCGTTACAGCACGCCGGCGTTGCAAATCCCCTCTGGTCGGCCATATTTCACAGTGTTTCAGCCTTCTGTACCGCCGGATTCAGCCTTTACAACAACAGTTTCGAAGGATTCCGGGACAATGTATCCATCAATGTGACGCTGGGAGTTCTCAGCTATGCCGGGGCCATCGGTTTTATCGTGTTTGTCGACTGCTGGCGCTGGTTCGTCGGGAAAACCGAACGCATCACATTGACCAGCAAAATCATTCTCACAACGACTTTGTGGATCATGGTGCTGGGGACATTTCTGATTTTCATTGCGGAGCCAAGCATCCGATCCCTTCCTCCATGGCAGCGCTTGACCGCCGCGTGGTTTCAGGTCATGACGGCATCCACCACGGTGGGATTCAACACGCTTCCGATCGGAGGCCTTTCTCCGGCTTCCCTGCTTCTGATCATTATTCTGATGGTGGTGGGAGCATCCCCCGCAGGAACCGGCGGCGGTATAAAAACAACCACATTTTCAGCGATGTTCGGGATTATCAAAAGCGTGATCCAGAAGAAAGAAAAAGTCATGTTTTACAATCGTGAGATTCCGGAAGCCCGCCTTCGCGCGGCCACAGCCGGACTGGGGTTCTATGTATTTTTTCTTTTTGCGGGATGCTACTTTCTGGCGCTCACCGAGTCCCAAACGTTTCTAAGCCTGTTTTTCGAGGTGGTTTCCGCATTGGGAACAGTCGGGCTCAGTACCGGAATCACATCATCGCTGACGCCGCTCGGACAAGTCATCATCATTCTCATCATGTTTATCGGACGCGTAGGTCCGATTGCTTTCGGAATAGCTCTCTTTTTCCACCGGACCCCTCCTCCGAAATCCACGGAAGACCTAGCGGTTTGAACTCTGGAAACGCTGGAGTTCTCCGGCAATCCCGAACTTTGAACTCCGGAGTTCCGCTATATCCTGAAGCCGATTCAAAACTCATTTCGGGTTCCGCCGCCGGAATTCGCCGGGAGACATCCCGTGTTTCTTCCGGAAGAGGAACGTGAAGTAACAGGCGTCCGGATACCCGCACGCTTCGCTGATCTCGGAAATCCGCCAGTAAGGGGAAAGCAGCATCCGTTCGGCATTCCGCATCCGGACCCCCTGAAGGTATTGCATCGCGCCGGTTCCCAGAGACTCATGAAACAACGTTTTCAGGCGGCTGACGCTGAGCCCGACATGCCGGGCAACCCCTTCCAGCGTAATCTGCGAAGCAAAGTTTTCCCGGATGAAGTTCATGGCGGAAAGAACATGTTCGGGAAGAACGGCTTCGCGCCGGTCCTTCTTCTCCAGCAGTTCCATCCGCCGAAGGATCGCGGCGACAAGTCCGTCCCCGGAAGACGCCAAGGATTGCGCACACAATTCCAGGACATCGCCGAACCAGCGTTCGATCCAGTGATCGCTTCCGGTTTCCTGCGTGAAACAGGATTCCCATTCCATTCCGCCTTCCTTTCCCCGA
>CAYWZD010000017.1:0-23365 GCA_964462755.1 uncultured Victivallales bacterium
TTTCCGGTTCAACCGGACCTTTCTTCCGTTCTTCCATATTCACATTCATTATTGTCTTTTCTTTCTCTGTTCTAAATTTTGACGATTCCCGCAAGGATGGCGCATACCGCGATGATAAGCTCGATGACGATTCCGAAGAACACAATCAGCGCGCTGAATAACATCGCCGCTCCCGATCTGCCCTGTCCACCCTTGATTCCGGCTTTCTCCGCAACCCCCTCCAGCCACTTGTCCAAGTCAAATTTCATGATCCCTGTCTTTCTTTGATGTCCTTTCCCGTTTGCATGATTTCAGGCGGCACGAGTCTTTGCTGCCGCTTCCATTTCCTGATTAAATTTTCCGACCCGGAAACATCGTTCCTCCGATCGGTTCCAGCGTACAACTCCGTTCCTGTTTTCATTCTTTTTTTCCTCCTTTGCATACGTCAATTGCAAGCAGTCCGGCAGAAATATGGCAGTCGCAAGGAACGCATGGCTTATGGTTGCGTTCATGCTTCATTTTTGATGAAGCGGATTAATCAAATTCCAGAATATCCTCGGGGCTGCAATGGAGAGCCAGTGCGCATTTTCGCGCAACCCTGGTCGTATGAATTCCGTATACACAATAGTAGTTCACCAGTGTCTTCCCGATTCCAAGATGTTCAGCGCAGATTTTCTGGGACATCCTTATTTTTTCAAGATATCTTCTGAATTTCTTCTTTGCGTTTTTCATTTTTAAAATTACCTTAATTTTAGTTAACAGAAAGTAATTTTACATAATATTTACAAAATTCAAGTTGCGTTTTTTAAAAAGATAGAAAAAAAACTGGCTTTTCCTGTATGGTGAATTATATTCTTTCCAAAGTAAGGAGAGATTGCTTATGTCAGGAATAAGAAACAAAGAAATACTGCGGTTGCTCAAAAATGACATCAGGACTTCAAAATTAACACAATCCGATATTGCAAAGAAACTGGAAATAAAGCCACCTTTTCTGTCACGCCAACTGAGCGGAAAAGACCCGTTGTCGCTTGATCGTGCCTCCAGAATCCTGAAGATGCTGCCGCATTCGGAAAATCATGAAAGAATCAATCAGCTTCTGGCGGAAGAAGTTCACTCGGCGCCCGGCGACGAGAAGGGCGAAGATTTGAAACTCAACCTGCTTCAGAAGGTGGAGTCGATCGGAAAAGATTCCTATTTGAGTTTCATTCTGGATTTCTGGGTTGATATGGATGAACCGGAAAAAATCGCTTTTTTTAAACTATTTCTTGACTTTATTGAAAAAAGATCGAAAAACAAAAAAAACTGAATATAAAGTAAAAATCACATTTCGAGTTTTCCCATCCGGCCCCGTCCATTTTTCGGGGCCTTTTTTGTTTCCGGCGAAGCTGAAAACGGCATTCTTCTGTCCCATTTCTTCCGCATGTCCATGAGTCCAGAATAATTTGGATTATTTCCGGGATGAATCCAAGTTTTTCTGGATCGCATCCTTTTTCCCCGCCCATTTTATAGAAGGAGTTTGACTCGACAGTTTGTAAGTTCGAAAGTTTGTGAGTTTGTGAATGAATGACTTCTCAAACGGCACGAACTTGCGAACTCATGAACTTGCGGATCAGTGAACTCTCCCATTAACAAAATGCCCAACATGCAAACTTACAAACATACAATGGTGTTTCATGTCTTTCGATCTTAAGGAACTTCTGCCCGCGATCAGTTCGGTGTTTTCCGCCCTTGCCTCCGGTTTTACCGGCTGGGGACTGTGGTTCATCCGGTCCATCATCAAAGAAAACAAGGTGCTTAAGAAAGCGCTGGAAGAGGTTCGGGAACAAAACCTCAAAGGCCGGATGGAGGAAGTCCGGAAAGAAGTCACGGTGGTGCGGGGGGCGTTGGAAATGCATGTCAAGGAAGACAACCCCGAACTGGTTGCTGAAAAACTTGCGGCGTTGACGGAAGCCATCCGGCAGAGCACTTCTCTCCAGCGTCATTCCGAGTTGACGATCAGCCAGCTCCGGGAAGACATGGCGACGGTCAAGGCCAGACTCGATACGGACATCAAAGCCAAAGATAAATGGCTGGACAACCTCAACTCCGATTTTCAGACTCATGCGAACGACAGGAGATTGCACAATGGAAACTGACGCGGTATATGCCATCCGGCAGGGAATTCTGATCGCTTTGCGCGACAGTTACGGTCCCGCTTCCTGTGAAAGGATTCAACGCCACAACGAACTTTTCGGCGTTTCTGAAAACAGTCTCTCCAGAGAGTTCAAGGCCCTCCTGAAGGAAGGTTATTTTGAGGCGGTTCCATTCGCCCGTGGATACTACCGTCTGACGGAAAAGGGCGCGATGGAATGTGATTTCCATCCGGGCGGAGCCGATCCCTTCATCTGGGGACCGCGGAGTTTGTAAGTCAGTAAATGAAAAATCGGAGAACATCCATGCAGAAAGTCGTCAAGCAGAGGAATCATTTTTCCAAACTCAGCTTCGAGGCGCGTAAACGGGTTCTTTTCCTGCTTTTCGACGGTGCGGAACCGGAGGCGGTACGCTCCGATCCGACTGTCCGGAAAAATTGCGAGGAACGCGGAGTCGTCTTGAGCGACAAAGCATGCCATGCCATCCGGCGCACGAAGGAATATGCCGACTACGAGGCATCTTTTCTGGAAACCGCCCGGCGGACGGACGGCGCCCGATGGGCGGCGGAAATTCTTCGCACCGCGGGCGGTTTGCAGGATATCGCGGATGTGACTCAACTGGCGCTTCTGGAGCAGATCCGGGAAATGACGGAAAATGCGGATGCGGATCCGGGTCTGCTCCTGAAGCTGGCCGGTGCGGTCGGGAAGATCAAGGACGGCGCGAATGCGGAGAGAGTCCGGCGTCTTCAGAAACAGCTCGAACAGCGCGAGACGGAATTGCGGAAAAAGAAGCAGGCCCTTGCGGAACTGAGGAAAGTCCTTGCGGAGAAAGACGCGCAGATCGAAAAACTCAAGGTCGCCGCGGGAACGGTCGACGGGGCGGAGGTGTCGCGTGAGATGGATCGTCAATTCGGACTGACATGAGGTGTGAAATGCGTTTTTTGTCCTATCAGAAAAAATGGATTCTCGACGAATCCGTCATCAAGGTTTATGAGAAGTCGCGCCGGATCGGCATCACGTATGCGACGAGCTACCGGGCGGCGAGGAAATGTCTGCGGTCCGGGAAGAAAAACTCGAGCTTCCGGCAGTGGGTTAGTTCCCGCGACGATCTGACCGCCGGTCAGTTCATCACGGATTATGTGGCGAACTGGGCGCGGGAAGCCAACCGGATTGCGCGGGAAGCCGCTGCCGGGAAACAGTCCTTCGAACTTCGCGATCCCAAAACGGGAGAGGTTTACGAAACTCTTGATCGCAAAGGCGCGCAGGAATATGCGGAGGGCTGGAAAGACTGTGTCGGACTGGATGGAAAGACGCTGGAACTGGTTGACGAAAAGAGCGGAATCAATGCCCATGTGGTCAAATTCCGGAACGGGGCGCGGATCTATTCGCTTTCCAGCAACCCGAAGGCGTTTGCGGGCAAGGGCGGAGACGTGCTGATCGATGAATTCGACCTCCACGACAACCAGCAGGTCATGTATGACATGGCTTTCCCGTGCACGATTCAGGGCGACCAGCTCGAAATCGTGTCGGCCTACGATCCGGAGGGGTCCGATCAGACCACGTTCGCCGTGCTTTGCCGCGACTGCAAAAACGGGCTTCACCCGGAAATCAGTTTTCACAGTACGACGCTGGAGCAGGCGATTGAAGACGGCTATGTGGAGATGATCAATGAACTCCGCAGAGCCAAGGGGCGTAAGACTCAGACGCGGGAGGATTTCGTCGCCTCGATCCGCAAGGGGTGCCGCAATCTGGATGCATTCAACAGTCAGTTCATGTGTATCCCGAACAAGGCGTCCGGGGAACAGATGATCGCGCCGGAACTTCTGACCGCGGCCCAGAAAAAACTGGATATTCTGTATGTTCATTGCGAAGGCATGAGCCAGCTGGAAACCCATCGGAATTTCTTCGAGTCCGACTTCTGGGCGAGCCTCTTCGGAAACGGTCATTACGCGCTCGGCTGGGACATCGCGGCCACTCGCGACATGAGCTGCATCTGGGTCAACCGCCTGCTCGAATCGGAGGTTCCCGGGAAGCCGCTTCACCAGCTTTTCGTTCTCATCACCATGCACGGGTGCGATCGTCTGACGCGTCAGCGCGAGGTGGTGGAGGCCATGTTCCGAAGCACATACACTCTTGTAGGCGCCGGTGACAAAGGCGGCCTCGGATGGAGCGAGTGCACGGAACTGGAACTGAAATACCGTATCAGCGGAAATCAGGCGCGTTTTGCCGCAGTCAATTTTTCCGCGTCGAAACTGACGCTCGGCACTACCATGCAGGGCGCCTACGAACAGGGCCGTCAGGAGATTGCGATCGACTGTCCCGAAATCGCCTCCGACATCGCAGGCATCAAGAAAAGCAGAACGCCGATTTCGGGAAAACTGACCTTTACCGAGGCGGAAAACAAGCTCCTCCCATGCAGTCATTGCGACCTTGGATGGAGCGGCGGCCTGGCTATCTACGCGGGCGAGACGCTCCGGAGCTCCGGCCCCTGCCGTCTTGAACCTTGCGCGGCTCTCCCGGAAGAACGAATCAAACAGGATAACTTTAACAACCCGGATAGGATGAAACATCATGAAGTATCAGAAACAGCCTGGCCGGTCTGATGGCCCGGCTTCATTGACGGGACGCTGGGTTCTGCCGGAACCCGCCGACCGCTTCCGCTATGGCAACGCAATCCGTTATACCCCTGCACGCATCGGGGAGATCATGGCGGCGGCAAATTCCGGCGAAACGGAACCGCTTTGCATTTGCGCCCGGGAAATCCTCGAAAGAAACTGGGACGTCATCGCCGCACTGGATCAGCGCGCGGAAGCGCTGCTGGGCGTCAAATGGGAGATTCTCCCGGGCGGAACCGATCCGAACGACAAGACCGCCGCGGAGGCGTTCCGTGCACAACTGGAGGGATGCGGTGCACTGAGCGGACTGAATACGTTTTACGATCTGGTGCGGACGATGGAAGATGCCGTGGTGTATCCGTTTTCCGCATCGGAAATCGTCTGGGAACCCGGCGGAACCCTTTCCGGGTTCCAGAACATCGATCCGTGGCATTTTACTCTGCGCGAGAGCTACGAACCTCTTCTGGTCTCGGACGAGTATCCCAACGGGATGGCGCTGCCCCGCGGTAAATTCGTGATCCACCGTTCGAGAAAAACAGCCGATCCGGCGCGTTCCGGGCGTATCCGCGCTCTGGCCTGGCTTCATCTGTTTCAGAACTGGCCGATCAAAGACCTGTTCAGCTTTGTCGAGCGCTTCGGCATGCCGTTTGTCGTGGCGAAAGTCGACAAGCAGACGTGGGACGAGGAGCGCAGTACGATCCAGAATCTGATCCGGAGTTTCGGTCCCAGCGGAGGCGGCGTGTTTACCGAGTCGACCGAGGTGCAGCTTCTTCAGGCGGCGAACACCGGCAGCGACAACATCTATCTCAAGATTCTGGATTACACACGGGAGGCGATCACGCGTCTGCTGCTTGGTCAGACGGCCAGCAGTTCAGGCGGAGGCGGACTTTCGGGCGATACGGCGCAGTCGAAGGTCCGGCAGGATATTCTTGAGTCTGACGCACGGTCTGTCGAGACGACAATTTACGCACAGATTGCGGCACCGTGGACAGCCTTCAATTTCGGGCAGTCGGCCAACGTTCCAAGAATTCACTTTTCCGTGGAACCTCCCGAAGACCTTGTTGCATTCGCGGGAATGGTCCGGACGCTTTACGACAGCGGTTTTCAGGCGGACCCCGCCGAAATCGGAAAAAAAGTCGGGCTCACATTAAGCATGAAATCGTAATTTTCGCCGATATTTTCTAATACATTCGTATAATGAACTATAAATGATGAAGGAGGAATATTCATGAGCACTCCGAATGACTTTTTTCCCGATGGAGCCATGTTCGGTTCCGGACCGCCCGACAGCGTACGGCGCGACGCGGCGGGGGTTCCTGTCGCGTGGCGGCTGCTGAAGACGGGTGCGCTCTCTCTGGTCAAGAACGGTCTCGACGGGACGGTTGAAATCACGAAAGAGAGACTGGCGCAGGCAATCCGATATTTCAAACGCAAAGGGGAAAAAATACCGATCGACAGCAGTCACTATCTTTCCGTGCTTGCGGATCGGCATGGAATCCCCGAAAATGAAGTGGAGCGTCTGATTCCCGACGGCGTGGCGGCAATGGGATACGGCACGCTCGCGCTTACGGCGGACGGCTCGGAGCTCTGGATCGATGGAATCGACTGGAAGGAGCCCGCCTACAAGCTGCTGAAGGACGGTATCTACAAATATTTTTCCCCGATGATCCGGGGGCTGAAAACCGGCCTGTTCCGGGTGACCTGCGTGGCGCTCGAAAACGAGCCGGCGATCAATAATCTGGACGAACTCGCGGCGCATGCCGCCGATGATGTCAACCCGATCCGGCGTGCCGTAAAAGGCCGGTCCGCCGCGGTCAAAAAGAAAGGAAATCCAATGGATTCAAGACTCCTGAAAGCCTTGCAGAAACTCATTCCCGGCTGCGACGTGCTTGCGCTGGCGGCGGAGGATCCCGCCGTGTCGGGAGAAGAACAGGACAAAACGGCGGGAGGACTCGAAGGCATCGCCGTTCTGCTGTCCCGTCTCCTCGAGCTGCTGGAACTGCCTCCCGATGCCGACAGTACGGCGATCGAAGCCGCGCTCAAAGGCCTGCTGGCCAAAGCGGCCGGTTCCGACGAAATGCTGAAGCGCCTGAATGAACTTTCCGCCTCCGCCGAGGAAACGGAAAAAGGACGCCTGATCGCCGAAGGCAGGCAGAGCGGGCAGATTACGGACGCGATGCTTGGATGGGCCGACACTCAGGACAGCAAGGCTCTGAGCGCTTATCTCAAACACGCGCCGAAGCTCGTTCCGACCGGAAGACTGTCCCTGCCTGCGCGAAAGCCGGGCGATGGCGATTCTCTGGCGTTGTCCGCCGAAGAAAAACGTATTTGTCTGCTGGCACATGTCAGTGAAAAGGATTATCTCGAAGCAAAACAGAAAGGATCGAAAGTATGAGCGCTCTCACGGAAGACAGAGGAACCCTGAAAAAAATCCCGCGGCTGCGGACCCTCGAAGCGGCCGGAACCATTTATGCCGGCGCGCTGGTCGCGGTCAACGGCGACGGCAAGGCAGTGGCGGCTTCGGACGCCTCCGGACTCACCGTGATCGGCTGTGCGCAGAACGCCGCCGCCGTCGGTGAGAACGTGACTGCGGAGGCGGGCTGTTTCGCCTACGAAGGCAGCGGCATCACCAACGCGGATATCGGCAAGACCGCCTATGTGTCCGACGACCAGACCGTCTCCCTCGGCGCCGGAACCAATAGCGTCGTTGCGGGCGTCGTGTATGATGTGGACGCGGAGGGCGTCTGGATCGTTATCGGCAAAATTTCCGCCGCCTGAACCTGACAAAAAAGAAAGGATATAATCAATGGAACTCAATTCAACCAATCTGACCGCCATGCGGACGGCGTTCAACCTCCGTTTCAAAGCGGGGATCGAGGCTTACAAACCGATTTACGCGGATCTGGCGATGATCGAAGGCGACGTCGCACACGACGCAATCGAATTCCCCTTCCTCGAACAGTTCGCCGGAATGCGCGAATGGCTCGGCGACCGTCAGTTCAAAAACCTCTCAAACCACAAGATCACTATCCGCGAGAAACCCTACGAACAGTCCGTTTCCATTCCCCGCCGGAAGGTCGAAACCGACAACTGGGGCATTTACGGAACGATCATCAGTCAGATGGGCGCCGCCACGGAAGAACTCTGGGACGAACTCTTTATCGAGGCCCTGACCAATCCCTCCGACTGGTTCGACGGCAAGGCGTTTTATGTCGCCACCCGCAAATACGGGAACGGAAAAAACGCCGGCACGGTCAACAATACCGCCGAGCTTGCGCTGGGCTTCGCCAACTTCGGGACGTTCTATCTCCAGATGGCGACGCTCGCCGGCGCGACCGGAAAGCCGCTTTCTTCGCGTCCGACGCACCTGATCGTGGGACCCGCGCTGGAGGATATGGCCCGCGTCATCCTGACCCAGGATAAATACCGCGACGCTGAAGGCAACGAGGTGCTGAATCCGCATAAGGGCAAATGCCAGCTGGTGGTGCATCCGCTTCTGATCGGAGACTATGCCTCCGACTGGTATCTCGGCAAGTTCGACGCCGTGCTCAAACCGATCATGGTCATGAAGAACAAGGTCGGAGAACTGGTCCGGCTCGACGCCGAAACGGACGAAAACGTGTTCCTCCGCGATGAGGTCGTTTACGGAACGAGCGCCTACGGCAACGCCGCCGCACTCTTCCCGCACCTCCTCGGACGGTCCCGTCCCGCCTCCGGGAGCTGAGCATGAGTTACGCGACGGCTTCCGACTTTGAAGAGCGCCTCGGCGCTCTTTTCGGGAATGTCTATCCCGATGAAGACGGCGCGGCCGCGGCTCAGTCCGATCTGGAGTCCGCCACCGCGGAAGTGGACGGCGCACTGGCTTTCCGCTACGCCGTGCCGGTTGCGGGAACACGCAGCCTGGCACTGCTCAAGGACTGGACGCTGACCCTCGCCGAAGAACGGGCTTATGCCCGTACGGCGGGCTCCGGTTTCGCCGAAAAGGTCAAGACAAGAGCCGCGCAGGTCCGGGCGTATCTTGAGATGGTCCGAACCGACCGTTTCCGTCTGCCGGACGCCGAAGAGCGAAAGTCTCCGAATTCCCCGTTGACCCTGACGAAGGGCGAACCGCCCGTGTTCGGGCGCGACAACATGGAGGGCTTCTGAAATGCGGGCTCCCCATGAAATCGCGACGGACCTCAAGAATCTGCTGGAAACTTCATTCAGGACGGTTCTGGTGACAACGGCCCGGGTGTCGGGACAGTTTCTGGCGGAGGCGGGGGCGATCCCCGCCGCGAAACTGCCCGCGGTGATTGTCGCTTACGAGCGTTTCGGACTGACACGGGAAAATACCGTCGACGAGACACAGCTCTCGCTGGTGCTGGTCGACAGCCCGGCGGTCGGCGACGAGGCGAAGTCAATGTCGCTTCTGACTGCTCTCTCGACCTTGCGCGGTCTTTTTCCGGCGGACGGACGCACGATCAACGGCGTTTTTTATCTGCCTACAGACGGCGCCGCGGCGGGCGTCGACAATCTCTACGCCTGCTTCGCGCTCAGTCTGACCGCGCGGCAGAGCGCGATGTAGCCGGTTCGCAAACTTGCGGATTGGCAAATTCAAAAACTCAAATGAAAGGATTTTATCATGGCTGACATTATCATCGGTCTTGCCACCTACAAGGGGGCGATCGCGGCCCTCGAACTTCAGGACGTCACCTACGGGGAAAGCGGCTCCACGGTCGAACCTCTGAACGAGAACGGCGAAGTCAACAACGTGGGAACCTACGGAGCGAAAGTCACGATTCAGGCGAACGGAAACGTGAAGTCCGGCTCCAGTCTTGCCGCCCTGACTTTCGGCGCGACCCTGACGGTCGATTCGATCGCCTACAAAATCACGGAGGTCCAGATCAAGGAAAGCGTCACCGGCGCGAAAACCTGTTCGGTCTCCGCTTCGGCTCCGAAACCGGCCGCCGCGGGCTGATAAGCCATGACGGAACAGGAAGGACTGCGGCTGGCGACGAAGGAATTTTCCGATATACTGGCCGCGGACCCGGAGCTGAAGCGTCTGGAAGGGCTCAAATACGACCGGAGAAGCGAATTTGCGCCGCTTCTGGACGCGATCGGACTCCGTTCCGGCTGGAGGATCGGGGCGCTCCCCGTGAAGCCTCTGACGGCCGCAAAATGGGGATTTCTCTGGGGCATAGAGAATCCTCTGGTCGCCGGGGATCTTCCGGAGGGAACGGTTCCGACCGCCGCGGACGTGAATATTTTCCTGTTTGTGCTGGCGGCGCCGGACCTTCGGAAGATCGGGATTTCCTTTTCCGACCTCCCGGCGGCGGCGTCCGGCTACGCGGAAGCCACCGGGCTTGCCCCGGAGGACGTGATTCGGGAAATCCATCAGGTCAAACAGTCCGCCTTCCACGCCTTCGAAATGCTGCCGGAAACGTCCGGATGCGGGGAGCCGGTGCATTACGACGCCGACTGGCTGACGCTGCTGACCGGCGTCGCCGCGCGGGAGACCATGATGCCGGTCGAGGAGGTTATGCACGACATGCCGCTTTCGACGGTTCTGTATCATTACATCCAGTTCCGGCGTCGCGAGGATCTCCGGGGCGGACAGATCAAACGCCGTCCGAACGCGGAGATTCAGAAACAAATTTCGAAGCGGATCGATGAACTCTCGGAAAGTTTTCTCGGAAAAGGATGATCCCCGTACAATCACCGGGTTGTGAAGCGGCCCGGTGATTTGCGGGCATTGTCAGTTATTTTTCTCTTCATTGGAGGAAACGGTGAAAGATTCTGGACAGGACCCGGAAATTCGGTGATCTTCGTAATCTCGTTCCAATTCCTTGGCATGACGCATGGAAGCGACTGCCTGCATGAATAAGAAAATCACGATTATGCCACCAAAAACATAACATGGGACAATATGTCGTCCATCAATCGGGAAAAATTTTGCAAAGATGAAAGGCAGACTGAAAGACAAAATGATGACAGGGAAAATACTCAAGAAATAGATTATGGAAAGAAGATATTGCTTGTCGATTTTTTTCTTTCGTTGTTCCTGAGTCATGTCAGTCATTTTTTTTCTCTTGATTGGAGGAGACGGTGAAAGATTCTGGACAGGACCCGCAAATCCTGTGATATTCATATTCACGTTCCAATTCCTCGGCATGACGCAGGGAAGCGACAGCCTGCATGAATAAAAAAATTACAATAATGCCGCAAAATACAAAACACGGAGGAAAGGAATTCCCATTATCCTGAAAAATTTTTGCAATCAGAACTGGCAGACTGAAAGCCAAAATGATGACCGGGAAAATACTCAAGAAATAGATTCTGCAGAGAAGGTGTTGTCTGTCGATTTGTTTTTTTCGCTGTTCCTGAGTCATGTCAGTCATTTTTTTCTCCACTTTAACATAAAATAACACGCTGAAACAGAAAGTCAAATCAAAATGCCGACGATTGAAAAAACTTCCCTCCATGAGGACGACTACAAAAAAGAACTCAGCAAGGTTGTCTCCGAAACCAGAACTATCAATGTGCAGGTTGCCGGATTGAGCAACGTGCAGGTTTTAAGAAATGAGATAGCAAAACTGCCGGACGAAAAAAGAGTTGCTATTTCTTCCGTGGGAGATATTGACAGTTCAGCACTGGAAAAAGGGCGGAAAATGTCGGCGGATATTTCAACCGGTGCGATCAGTGCGGCCGCGAGTATTTCAACTCTGAAACAGGGAATTAAAACTGTTCCTGTCGAAACGCTGAGCGCGAAATTCAAAAATTTTTTTTCTGCCGTGATAGATCCGTTTTCCTCCATTGATAAAGGCGTAAAGCAATTGGCCGGGGGAATTACCAGTCTGCTTACTCCGACTGCACTTGTCATGGGCGCCGTTGAGGCTTTGACTACACTCGGCAAAGAAACATGGGATGCGTTAACGGTTTCTGCTGAAGAATATGCAGGCAAGACTCGCCTTGCCTCCGAAGCGGCTCAGGAGCAATTGCAGAAGACACAGGAACAGGATCAAGCCGCGCAGGGCTACATGGACCGACTGCATGAAATTGCATCCGCGGAAAGCCTAAGCAATTCTTCAAAACAGGAAACTGCCCAGTTGCTGGAGCTTCTGCAAAGTCAGTATGGCGATCTCGGAGCGGAAATCGACGAGACAACCGGAAAATGCAAGAATCTTCTGGAAGTGGAAGACCGGTTGAATAAGGCACGGGGAGAACGTCTTTCCCAGGACAGCGCCAAGGTCGCCGATACTAAAATGGACGAAGCCAAAGCCGCATACATGAAAACCCGGAGTCAAAGTTCGGATACGACGGAATGGGGCGCGGCTGACGGGTTCGAGCAAATGAAGAAGTCTATGTCGGTGGACCAGATGATCAAGTATATGGAAGCTCTTTCAAAGAAAGGTACCCGGCAGTATGAAATCGAGGGATACGCGGCAGTCGCTGCAAAATTGAGGGAGTCTTCTGCTGCCGGAAAAAAAGCTGCGTATCAGGCCCATACAGGGTATGGTTCACAGGACGAAGTTAATAAAGGATTAGTTCAAAAATCCCGCGAAGTCACACAGGCAAAGCAGCGTCTGGAAGCTTCGCAAGAACAATTCAAGATACGTAAAGCAGACGATGAGATGAGCCGTTTGCAAGATCCCAATGCGAAGATCGCCAATCGGCAGTCCCTGATCGACGAAGAACGTGCTCGGCTGGCGAAAAAAGTGACGAAAAAAGAAACGGATGAGTTAGAAAAAAAAGTTGCTGATAACTCCGATACGTCCGACGCCGGAAAACTCAAACGGATGGAGGCGGAAAAACAGTTGTTCCAGCTTCGGGAGGAACAAAGAAAATCCGCTGAAAAAATATATCAATGGGAACAGCAGATCGCCCGGATTAAACGCGAACAGGTCGAGGCAGCCCGCAAAGTTGCCGAATCATCCAAGAACGAACAGAATGGCTCAAAGCCGGGGGCTGACGGAAAAGCTGGAAAGACTGTCGGGCAAAAGCAGGATCAACAAAATTCCGATACGGAAAAGAATCTGAAGAAACAGCAGGACGCCCAGAACGCAATGAGGCTCCAACAGTCCATGAGAGACCAGGGGAAGTCATTGTTTTACGGCACAATGGAACAGGCCGGAATGGGGCCGGAGGCCGCTTATGCAAAGGCTCTCGACGACGCGGAGAAAACCAAGGGCGCCAAGCTGACGAAGGACGAAATCGACCGGACGAAACAGCTGACCGATCTGAGTCTCCAACTGACCGCGTCCGCGCCGGTCCAGCTCGGCGATCTCGGGATCAGGACGAACGACCTGACGGCGCACGGCGGTTTTGCTTCCGGCGCGGTGGCTCCCGACAAGGATGAGGTCAATCGTGCAATTCGCAGCAACACCCAGTTCATGGCGGAGGCCCTGAAGGGAATCCAGACATGGCTGGACAAACTCAACAACAGCATCAAGGAAGGACAGAGGTTCTAATGTTGGAAAGTGTTCATCAGGGACGCGTTTTCGAACGCAGCGAAAACGGATCCAGCACAACGCAGACCGTCACTGGCACCCTTGCCGAGATGACCGCATATCTGGAATCCCTCTCGTTCGACAATATCGGCGGGGGGAATCACATTGTTTCCGGGCGTGTGTCGCAGGTGGCCGGATCGGAGTGGAAATGCGAAGTGGTTTACGCGGACGAATCCAACAGCGGAACGGTCACCGCGCCGTCCTCCGCGTATGGCAAGAAGTCCGCGACGCTGAATGCGGGCGTCATGCGCATGCCGCTGGAGCATCATAAAAAATATTTGACGAACTGGAACTACTATCTGGCGCAGGGAATCCGGAAAGGCGGCGGCCCCGTCGTTCCCGGGTGGTGGCTGACCGCCACGACCACGATTCTTGAAAAAGCGGTCGCACAGAAATACAAGTGGGTCAAATCGCTTTCGGAACTGCCGGTCGGCCCGGATAAACTGGGACGCGAATGGCAGGCGATCATGGATCCCGCAAAACCGGGCGTGGAAGGGTATGATCTGGCGACGTATCAGGTGACGGAATCCGTCAAGCAGCCGAACGCGACGCGGTGCGGGTATTACGTGGCGAACCGTCTGAACAAGATTATCAGTCCCAACGAGACTTTCGGGCTGACGGCCGGCAACTGGAAATGCGACTCGGCGTCGATCCAATGGGACGGAAAGCATTGGAAAGCGACACTCACCTATACGCTTTCCGGCGACGCCGCGGGCTGGGATACGGACCTGTATGACAGTTAGTGATTTTTGTAAGGGGCAAGTTTGTAAATCGAAAAGCAAAAACAAGAATTGATCCGGCGGTCCTGCTTTCAAAGCAAGTGTCTGTCCGATCATTTTATACAAATTCTATCACTTACAAACTTGCCCGTTTTTCCTTGCCAACTTACAAATTCACCAACTTACAAACTGAAATGGGAGTGTTTTATGAATGTGCCGACTCCTCTTTTACGGGGCGATGAGAGCCGGGAGGCCACTTATCAGAAACTCAATGAGATACTCCGATATCTCAATGCGTCGCGGCTGCACGCGGACAACGGATTCGTACGAATTGAAGAGACCCCTTCCGGAACGATTCTTTCGGGGTTGCGACCCGCGGTTTCCGCTCCTGCCATTGGAGATGTCGACAATGGATATTTCCGGGTGGATCTGGTCGAGGACGACGCGGGAATGGTTACAATTTCTATTGTTGATGGATCCGACGAAACGTTTCCGATTGCCGGGTGTGCCTATTACAAAGGCAACAAGGTTGACTGCCCGAAAGAAGCGGGCATCGAGATCGCGGCCGGTTTCCTGTGTTTATATATTCAGGGCCAGGACGACGGCACGTATGAGGCCAGTTATGAGATTAAACCGGCCATTCCAGCCTCGCCTATCTCGGACGATGGAACCGCTTGGTATCCGCTGGCGGAAATCATCGGACCGGACGAAGACGGCGGCTGGTATACGCGTCAGATTCATCAGGGCGGTATCCCGGGCGCAGCGAGTTCAAGCGAATCGGAAAACTCTGCGGGATATGCCGGTTATTTCAAACTCTATCTTATCAAAACGACTGTCGGAGAGACAACCACTTACAAAGTCCGGATTGCAGATGGGGCGACATATCAGAGCGAGTCCAGCGTCGGAGGAAACAGCACATGCAAAGTCAACAACACAATTTTTTCGGTTGCTCCGTATCTTTCGGCCGAACTGACTTCGAATATGCTTTTTTATCTGAAGTATAACGCGACTGCGGCAACGGTGACGCTGGAGTCTTCCGCGACGCTGACGCTTCCGAGCGATACCGACACGATTGCATATTATCAACTGGGACGATTCTATACAGGGACGACGCCTTACATCGTGCAGGATCATTCCAATCTGACCACGGTTTATTCTTCGACTTCGACGCCGACTGTTGTGGCGAATGGAATCCCTCAAATCTGGTGGATGAAAAATGAGTGTTAGACCGATATTTCTTCAAAAGGACGGCGCTGTTTACGGGACTCCGGGGACTTATCGTGCCCTGCCTCCGAAGATGGCCGGACTGTATGCCGGAAGTGACGCGCTGGAAGACATTACCTATTATACCGTCAATGCCTCCGGGGAAGCGGAACTCAAAACCGTCAAGGCGTATCCATTCTATGTTGATTCCATTGCCGGAGGTCTGGATACCAGCGGAGATGGAACGCTTTCAAATCCGTGGCGGAGCGTGAATTATCCACGGTATATCCTTAGGTCAATCTTGGATTGTCTTCGCACAAAATATTGTTGCTATCCTTATGTTGTCTTGCGGATAAAGGGAACTGTGGATTATGCAATTCAGGGATGGGGGTCGTACGGATATGGAGCACAGAAATTTATAATCGAACCATGGGATTCGGATTTTATAAATATAGAAATTGAAAACGAATCCAGTATTTTGGCCATGTATTGGTTTAACTTTACAATACTCAAAAACATTAAAATCAATGTAGTGAGCAACACTGACTCTACTGGACCCTATTGCATGGGGCCCAGCAATAATACTACCCTGAACAATGTATTTGCCAACATCGATATTTTATCAGACATTCCATCGGATGGTTATGGCTGTCTGTCCATGAGCAATTCCATATTTTATAATTCGTCAATAAAATATTCCATGAAATCTGATCATTATGCTTCAGGGAATGGATTCTGCGGGTGTTTGGATTCAATATTTTATGGTTGCAATACAAATATTTCAAATGCCAGTGCGCACGGAGGCCCTGTTTTTGGATTCAAGAGCAATAATAATTCTGCATTTTTCAATTGCAACGGAATCGTTTCAGGTATTTCCGGCTGCGGATTCTATGGCAACCAAAACTCAATTTTTTTGAATTGTACTGGCAATTCGCTGAACCGAACCGACTGCGACATCTAAGGAGCTTGTGATGGCCTCGAATTGCACACAGGAAGAATATCAGAAACGGGTGAAAGAACTGCTGGTGCTCCGTGCCGGAGCTTCCGCCGAAGTCTCTTCCGTGCCGCCGCTCCCGCTTGTGACCGACTGTATCCATGCCGACGATACCGGAGAAGTCAATCCGAACTGCAAATGCCGAGGCACAAAAATCATCTGCCGGAATCCGGGCGGTCCGGGGATGAACTACAGCAAATACTGTAACGCCGCAAACTGCAATTTATATACGAACAACAAGGAGACTCTTTCATGATTTATGTAGACATCGGCCAGCGGGCCTTTTCAGACGCCTCTGGAATCAACACTCTTCCGGAGCCGGACCACATCCGGCTTTTTCATGGGACCGTGGAGACATTGCGTTTCAAGTTGCTGAGCGGCGGAAGCGCCCTGGCGCTGAATGCGTCCGACACCTTCGTTCTGAAGATCGACAGCGACTTCAACGACACAACTCCCCTGATGGCCTATTCCATGGACTTCACGATCGTGGATGCCGCCGCCGGAATTGTGGACGTGACGGTCAACCTGACTTCCGACGACTTCGGCGACAAGATCGGAGCGGCGGTTTTTATCAAGTCGTATCTGCGGCTGGAACGGTACCTCGCCGGCGCGACCACGCCGTCCGTGCTGGTTCAGGATACGATCTTCACGTTCAATTCCATCGATTCGATCGCCGCGCTTCCGCAGCCGGACGATCCGGAATATTACAATGCCGCACAGGTGAATGCGAAATTTGCCGCGCTCTTCGATTGGGCCGATCCATATGCTTTCACGACGACCTCCGGAACCGGCGAAACCATGGTCTTCACCGCGGCGGATCTCGGCGTGACCGCGGAATCCTGCGACTTCGAAGTCATTCAGATCGACGGCGACGACCAGCTTACCGTGACCAACGATGCCGCAATCTCCCGCAAGTGGACATCGGCGGGATACGTCGTGACCTATGCGGGCGGATGGCCGGAAGGCTCCTGGCAGCTCCGTGCCGGAAAGGTCAAGGGAGCGCCTGGCGATGGAATGGTCTATGACCGCGAAACCATGACGGGCGTCACGATTACCGCCTCCGCGACTCCGAAGACACATTATTACACAGCTCACAGCGGCGATGTCCTGGTAACCAACTGGTCCGCGGTCAACGGCAAGGACGCAACCATCTGGCTGAAGCTCACGATGCCGTCCCCGGTTGTCACAATCACGCTGCCGTCCGACATCACAAAATGGAAAGACGACTTCGGAAACGATGCAAGCGCGCCCGACATGAGCACGGCGGGAACCTACTGGATTTTCATTCACAAGGATGCCTCGCAAGTCTGGGCGACAGGAAAGAAGGTTTCATGATGCTTTTTCCGACTCCAATTTCTCCGATTCCGATTCAGGCGCTCGGCGACGTTTCCGCATTCATGGTTGAGATCACGGCAGCGCATGTTTCCGGCGGGACGGCGTATCATACTTTTTTTGTCATTGCCTCGGCCGGATGCAAGGTTTACTGGGGAGACGGCGCAGTCAGCACATTGTCCTCCGGGACGAATACCTGCACTCACACTTACGCGGGCACGGGACGATATTTGATTCAGGTCAAGGGACCACACACTGTATTTTATCATGGTTCCGGTTCCACGGCGGCAAAAGTTGTTGAAGGAATAAAACTCTATTCCGGGATGACGAATTGCGATACGACTTTTTCAGGATGTAACAATGATCTTTTTACGCTCTATCCTTATTTTCGTTTTCCGCCGAATGCCACCTCGTTTTACAATACCTTCTATGGATGCGGTGGAAAGAAGTTTGCTCTTCCGGACGGAATCGCGTTTCCGGCGACAACTCAATATTGCACCGGGACTTTCTGGAATTGCTTCGGGGAAAGTTTTGTTACACTCCCGGACAGTCTGGTCCTGGTCCCTGCTATGCGGATTTTGTATGGGGCATTTTATCACTGTCTCAATTTGAGGAAAGACATAACGAACTTTTTCCCGGATTTCACGGGGTCGACTGTCAATGTGTCATTTATTTTTAACAGCTGCCCTGTTTCCGGAACGGCTCCAGCGGGAAAGCTGTGGGAACGGTCCGACATCACGTGGACTTCTTCCGGAGCCTTCACCGGTTGTTTGGAATTAACCAACTACGCCGCCATACCGGCCGGATGGAAATAAGGAAAGTTTGTAAATTTGTAGGTTGTTCATCTTATAAATGAAGGAGAAAATATGCCTTACGCAAAAATAGTAAACGGTGCGATCGTCTACCCGCCGCACAACGACGGGAACCGGATCAACGTCCATCTCGATTCCGAGTGGCTTTCCGCCAACGGATATACCGACATGACCGAGGAAGAGATTGCACAATATGCGGCATCCGCGATATCGGTTCAGGCAATCTTTACCAAACTCCAGATTCGCCGGGCGATGCGCGCGCTGGAAATGGAACCGATTCTGGACGCCATTCTGGCAAGTAACGTCACCTTCGCGGCCGACTGGGCCGACGCTCAGGAAATCGATCTGTCCGATCCGGTCTTTGCTTCCGCAATCGCCGCGGCAGGAATCACGGAGGAACAGATTGCGGCCGTCAAAACAAAAATTCTGGAAGGATAAGAAATGAGAAAACTGTTTGTTACTTTTCTTTTGTTCGTGTTTTCGATTCTGGCGGTCATTGTTGCCGGAGAAAAGCGGATCGTCGGGGCGCGCGTCAACAATCAAATCATGCTGCTCCGCGTGGACATGGCCAACTATTCGATGGACGCTTCCACGGACGGAACAACTTGGAGCGGCGTCAAGCTCGACTGGTCGAATGTGCTGAATCCCCCCGGCGTTGCGTTGCTCTCCGGGGCGGTCTTTACGGGCAATGTCTCCGTGGCTGGCGCATTTACAGCTTCCGGAACTGTTTCTGTTCCGAATAACGTCTTTTCACTTTCCAAGATTGCGCAGATTGCGACTGGATCGGTTCTCGGCAATGTCAGCGGCACAACCGGGAATGTGACCATCCTCTCCGTGTCGGACCTCAAGGCATTGATTGGAAATGTGACCGATTCGACGGATGGCCTCATTTCCAGTGCGGATAAAAGCAAGCTGGACGGACTGGTTTCCGGCTACAAAGGATATTACGCGACCGAGTCCGCGCTGGAGACGGCCCATGCCGTAGGAGCGGATGGCGACTATGCCCTGATAGGCGAAACAGGCACCGTCTGGGCGTGGATCGGGTCCGCGTGGGCCAACACCTCGAGCGTCTCGGCTCTTTCCTGGGACAACATCACTGGCAAGCCGAGCTTTGCGACGGTTGCCACCTCGGGGAGCTACGCCGATCTGAGCAATACGCCTTCCAACGCCACGACGTCTGTTGCCGGGCTGATGTCCAGCACGGACAAGACGAAGCTGGATGGACTGGAATCCGGTGGCGGCGGAGTTTCTTCTGTATCGGACTTGACGGATGTTTCCCTTACCAGCCTTTCTACCGGAGATTCTCTTGTTTATGAAAGTGGAACGGGAACCACCAAAAGCCTTTGTCATTTTGACAATTCATTTGCTGACGAGGTTGGAGAGGCAACATTCGCCGTCCTTTCCGGGACTTCCACTCCTTCTTATGCTGCAGGGGAAGATGGCTTTGGGACTTGTTTGGTTTTTGGTGGAACGACTTCCAGTGGAAGTGCTGCGCTCTATCACAGCACTATTGAGCACCTATATACATATACTGCGTTCACGCTTGATTTTTGGATATGTCCAGACCTCACAGCAATCGCATCAAACGGATCTAACGTTGCATGGGTCCTTAGCATCAGGAGCGAATTAAAAATATATTTGCGCGGTTCTGGCTCTTTGGGTCTTAACATAAGTGATGAAATAAGCCTTGGAGAAGCTTCCGCATTAAGCAATAATACATGGGCGCATGTGCGTTTGGTAAGGGACGGGTCTGATTATTATCTTTACGTAAACGGGAGTCTCATTGCATCCGGGAATGCAACAATACCAACGACATCAACCCGAAGATTAATTTTCGGAATGGAAGATTCATCATCTCCGGACAATAATACCGCGTATCGTGGAAAGATTGATGAATTCAGATTTCTTGACGAGGCGCTTGTGGGAGAATTTACTCCTCCGACGGCTCCTTATACAGTTCCGTCCGGCGTGTGGAAAAATCAGGCGCTGGCCACCGTTGCAACCACCGGAAGTTATGATGATCTTTCGGATACGCCATCGACAGCGACGACTTCCGCCGCGGGGCTGATGTCCGCCGCGGATAAAACAAAACTCGACGGATTGAATGTCGATACGGTTGCATCTTCGGAGACTACCGTAACTACAAGTTATACCGCCGATTGGGATACCGCCACCATCCATCGGATCAAGACGACCGCCTCGACAGAATGCGCGTTGACAGTCCAGGATATCCCGCTCGGGAAGGCTCTTGTAATCCGCGTGGACAACTCCGCTGCCGGGAGCGTCTCTTTCGGAGGGAATACGATTATTTCCACGTCTTCGGCAACGGTCCGTTTCATCTCTTTTACAAACGTAACTGGAACCATAGAATTGGTTCAGTGAGGTAAAAAATGAACTTGACACAGAATACATTGCATTATCACGTTCAAAATAATGAAAGCGGCTCTTATACCGGGAATCTTCTTTTGTCTCCGGTTCCGTTATTGAGCACCGGGCATATCGTGCTTGTGCCTGATGTGGATGCGTATGACAATCCTATATATAGAACAAATTCTCCGCAGGACGGAAAGTTTTATAGAATAGTTTACGAGATCAATAAATGGCTTCTTTACGTATCCACGGATGATGGGGCGGGATGGTATCATGAAGGACTGTTTCCGGTTTCACAGGAATGCGCACAGACAACGAATCCATGGGAAATCTCGTGGACAAACGGATATACGGTAACAAGACAAATAGCATGAGGTGAAACATGGGAACTTACACGCTCAAGGAAGTCAAGGAGATTGCCGATCTGGTCGTGAAATACAAGCTGGACGGACGCGAAATTCTGGAGAAATATCTGATCGAAGAAATCTCGGAAATCTACAACGGGGCCGGACCTGACAGTTGGATCGAACTTGCCCGCGAAGTCCTGACCGCCCTTATGTCGCTCTTCAAGCCGGTCGTGATGATTCATGACATGGATTTCAATGAGTCAGACGGAACCGAGGCAACCTTTCAGGTGGTCACCGCCCGCTGGAAAGCGAACAGCAAGCGCATCATGAACACAGAATATCCGCTCTGGACATTGAAACAACTCTCCCGCGATTATCGTCTGAAACGCGCCTACTGGTATGGCGTCATGCTTCTTGCCAATGAGGCCATTTCCGGCGATAATGCCCGCGCCGCCTGGCAAGCCGCCCATAACCGTAAACAGATCACAACCGACTCACCCGAAAAGAAAGGAAATGCACCCGTATGAACATGAAAAAACTTTGCCTTCCCGCCGCTGGAATCGGACTCACATTCACCCTCGTTCTTCTTCTCTCCGGCTGTGCCGCCCTTGAGACCAAGGCGGTGGCGGTCGCCAGCGGAATCGATGCCATGAAAGTCGAAACGACCGGCAGCGTATCGAGCGGGACAGTGCTGCCGAATATCATCGTCGGGGGCGCGGTCAATTCAATCTGCACCGCTCCGGTGATGGACAATGGCAAGACGGCCCAGCCGACCTACAGCAAATCCCGCCGCAACTCGTTTTTCGGCTCGCTCTTCGGAGTCGACAACATGACCGAGACCATCGCGTATACCGGTGTTCCGGGAGAGACCGCCGATGAAACCGCCAAGCGCTGCAAAGCCCTTGCCGGTCTGAGCACATCTTCAAGCACCGCCAAGACCTCCGATACAGCCACATCCACACAAACGACTGATACAACCACAACCGCCTCGAAATGAGGCAAAGAAAAGAAAGGATCGAGATGAAAAGATTTATCATCGCATTCGTCGCAATCGCCGCCATCACCCTGACCGTCACCGCCTGCACCTGGACCAGTGAGGAAAAAGCCGCCGCGGTTCAGACTTTCAAATCTGCTCTCGCACAAACCGGAGTGGCACTTTACGAAGCTGAAGGTCGAGCGAAATTGGAATCCTGGCTGTCCGATCAAGTCTCCTCCGGGAAGATCACCGAAGCCCAGAAGACGGCCGCCTTGGCCGCCGCGGACAAAGGAGTCTCCGAGTTGGCCGCCTATCTCGAATCGACGTCCACCTCCAGTCAGTCAGCTACCGCGACCGCCGCCATTACTGGTACGACTGCGACGTCGACCACTGATGCATCAGCCACCGCAACCGCCACTGTATCGCCCACGGCAACGAGTGACGCAACTGCCAAAACCGAATAACACTTTAAGCCCTGGAAATAATCCTCCGGGGCTTTTTTTATGTACCGTATCAATTCTTCGTTTCAGAAAAACGGTTCTTACTCCACTGACTTGGACGCACCAATTCTTCCGGGAGAAGCGGAACAGTTTGCCGCACCTTCCGGAAGAGATCGTCCGGGAGCGGGCCCCGGTTTGCCAGACGGATGTTTTCCTGCAGCTGGTCGAGGGTATCAACTCCGGTCAGCACGCTCGGATTTCCCGGCAGGGAAAAAAGATAACGCATGCAAAGTTCCTTCAATGGCAGACCGTATGATTCCAGCGTCCGTCGGTATTCCCGGAATTCAGAAAAAATTTTGTCTTCCGGCATAAGAAGCATTCCCTGAAGATACACACTCCGGATGAAGACCTGCCTTCCGGGGTGTCCCATGAGGGAATCGAAGCGGTGGTCGAGCACATTGCAGGGAACCTGAAGGCACCTCGCTTCAGAGATCTTTCCGGCGAAGACGGCGGAATCGAGCGAGACGCCTCCCCCCCCGATCAGACCTTTTTTCGTCAGTTGACTGAGCTCGGGAAGATGGATGACATCCTGTTCCCGGTGAAACAACACGGCATCGATGAAGTTCGTCTTCAGCCGCTTCATGGATTCCGAGACGGAATTCTCGATGAAGGATAGGGAATTTTCCGAATTGGGGACTCCTGGAATTTTCGTGACAATGCGGAAACGTCCGGCGAGACCGAGTTCCGCGAGCGCCTGTCCGATTACGACCTCACTGTCGCCATAGGAAGGCGCCGTGTCAAGCGCCGTGATCCCGTTGTCGAAGGCCAGCTTCAAGAGTTCCTTCACCGTGTCGAACGATGGTTTTCCGTGCGTGTTGGCGATGCCGTAGTTCAGGCCGAACTGAACGGTCCCGAGCATCAGAGAGGAGAATCCGGTTTGTTTCATTTTGCCGTGTATCCTCC
>CAYWZD010000018.1:0-23192 GCA_964462755.1 uncultured Victivallales bacterium
TGGACTTGTAATAGCAGAATATAAAATTTTCCATATTGATGAAGAGGGGCTGGAAACATCTTTCCTTCTCCTCCTGACTTATACTTGTGCAAATATGGTTGACAAACAAAACTTCCGTGACAATTTTCCCGGAAGAAAGGAGCAGAAATGAAACGGATAGCCGCAGGATTGGCATTGGGGGCCGCACTCCTCCTGAACGCTCAGGAACGAGCCGCCTGGATGCCGGAAGAAGCAACTTCGGGCACTTACACGGATGGCGGTGAACGCATCATCCTGCCGGTCACTTACACAAAACTGCCGAAGAAAACATCCGCCGTCTCAGATTTCAGCCGCATCTACACCATTGACCTGAAGACATTCAATATCAGTTCAGACGGCACGAATCCGGAATCCACCGCCAAAGGCATCAACGCCGCCCTCCAATATGCAAAGAAAAACGGCTTCAACCGGATCGTCTTTCCGAAAGGCACCTACATGGTTCCGGAAAACGATCCGATCGTGATCGACTTGAAAAATACGGTAATCGACTTCAACGGGGCGACTGTCACGATCCGTCCGAACGGCCTCACAAAATATTCGATCGTCGAAGTCGTTCATGGGGCGGAAAACATCCGTCTGACAAACGGCACCATCCGGGGCGACCGGAATGAGCATGACTACAAAACAATCAAGGGAACTCATGAGGGAGGCGCCGGTCTCCACATGATCAGCGGAAAAGAGATCGAAATCGATCACATGATCTTCCTTGACTGTACCGGGGATGGGGTCTGTGCAAGTTCGTTGGGGACAAGGACCCGGAAAGAACTTCTTGAACGCATCTTTTTCCGTATCTATCCGAAAAAACATCTGGAATCCGGCGCCTTCAATGAAAATGGCGAAAAGGTTCCCTCCCCTGAAAAAACCCGGACCGCTCAGCCGATCGACATGAGCCGCTTCGAGAATGAGTTCGAAATCGGCTATCTCGCCGGTTATCAGGGATTCCCGTTCGTTCTCGGGCGCGTCTTCCAGATTTATTTCTACGACAAAGACGGCAAGTTCCTGGAAAAGCGCAAATGCCTCCAGTATCGGAAAATCTCCAGTCCGGCCAACGCAAAGTTCCTGAATCTGGAATTCAACCAGCCGGAAGTGACCGACAAACCATTCCACTCGGGAGCTTCGGCCAACTCATGGGTGCTCAGTATCAACAATTTTCTGCCGCCGGTCGACGTCCATTTCCATCACAACCGCATGAGCGGCAGCAGGCGTCTCGGACTGGCCCTCTGCGGCGGACAGCGCTGGATTCTCGAGAACAATGAATTCACCGGAAACGGAGGCACCCCGCCCGCTTACGGAGTCGATCTCGAAGACGGCTGGGAACTTGTATACGACATCGTTTTCCGCAACAACGTTTTCCGCGACAATATCGGCGGCGGACTGGTCGCCTGCGCCGGAAGCGAACTGCTCTTCGAGCGGAATCTCTTCGAATCCACGCCGAAACACCCGAGCCGGGTTGTCCTTTACAGCAGAGCCTACAACTATTTCTTCGTGAACAACACAATCAAAGGCGGAACGGTCAATTTCGGCTCCAGAACCGGCATCGCGACCATCTCCGGCAACACTTATGAAAACTGCACGATGAAGGTCGTTTATGACGGCAAAGGCGTCGCCGACGGCCTTTATCGGAAAAACAAGGACGATAGCGTAAAGACTCCGCCGCTGGTTCTCAAAAACGAAACGCTAAAGAATGTGACAGATATCTCCGGAACTTACCTCGTCTTTGAAAACTCGAAATTCGACCATGTGAAAGTGACAGCCGCCAAAGATACAATGCTGATTTCTTTCAGGAACTGCGATATCCTGAACTCCGTAATCTTCTATCAGGCGGGACCGGGCAAAGTTTTCACCGAATTCAAAAACAACAAGGGAGCTTTCCGGGAAGAGGGTCCCGGAATCGGTCGGAAAAATCCGATGCATTCCCGCTGAAGCAGAGCAGTAACAAGGAGAACCCGAACATGAAAAAAAGTTATCACATGACAGGCTGGTTGTTCATCTCTCTGTCCGGTCTGGTTTCGGCGGATGACGGCATTGTCGCGATTTCCTGCGACTATCCCGGCGGAAATGTCAAAATAAAGAATCTCTCCCCCGGACGCGCCGAAGTGGAAGCCGATCTGCGGGATACCCAGCAACCATGGTTTTATTGGAATTTCGAGGCGAAAGCGGAAAAAAACGGCGTGGTGAAATTCCTCTTCCCCGTGAAGCAGAAACAAGTCAGCGCACAGGGACCGGCCATCAGCACGGACGGGGGAAAGAGCTGGAAATGGCTGGGACGGGAGAAAACGAATTTTCTTGCCGCCGAGCCGGAAGGCCCACGCGACAGTTTTTCCTGGAATTTCACGAAAACAGGGGAAAGGGTCCATTTCGCTCAGGGAATTCCCTATCAGCGGGCCAATCTTGACAGCGTGCTTGAAAAATATAAAAACCATCCGGACCTGAAGGTCGCTGTACTTACGAAGACCCGCAAGGGGGCGGAAACGCCCCTGCTGATCATCGGAAAAGAAGCTCCCGGCACGAAAAATATTCTCCTCACGGCGCGACATCACAGTTGCGAAGCCATTCCAAGTTATGCAATGGAAGGTTTTCTGGAAGAAGCGCTTTCCGATTCCCCCTTCGGGCGTGAATTCCGCAAGAAATACGTCCTTTACGCCGTGGTGTTTGTCGATCTGGACGGAGTGCAGGGCGGAGATCAGGGAAAAGGACGCGCCCCGCACGACCACAACCGTGACTACGGGCTGGAAAAACCTCTCTATCCGGAGATCAAGGCGATCGAAGAATTGGACCGAGAAAAGAAATTCTTCATTGCACTGGACCTTCATGCTCCTTCGGTCCGGGACGATATCCACGAACGTTTCTACTTCGACGGGTTGCGCACTCCGGAAAACAACTCCGCCACGGTGGAATTTTATAAGTGGCTTTTCGAGGAATCGCCCACCACAGTGGATTACACCCTGAATTTTCTCAAACCAACCCCGATGAAGCCATCAGACGGAAAAGGAATTCCGTTCTCCCATTATTTTGGCAGCCGGCCGCATACGGCGTACGGAGTCACGATCGAAATTCCTTATGCATCGGGGGGAAATCCGGAATATGACGATTCCGAAGCAAAAAAATATGGAAAAGGTCTGCTCCGCGCCATGATGCGCATGGAATTCGCCAAAAACAGTGAAAAACGGACCGGATATGACGATTTCCGGAAGATGGAACTGTCTCTGACAGGACGCCCCGACGACTTCATCCTGAATGCGGAAGCGATTCTCAAGGATACGAACGCCTCTGCGCTTTACAAGAATCAGGCCTATCTCCGCCTCGGATGGCTGTATCCCAGAATGCGCAAGTTCGCTGAAGCGGTTCAATGCGATGAAACCGTCCTGAACTCTCCTTATGCCACGGCGAAGCAGAAAATCGCAGCGGCGGTTCAAAAGACGGAAGCGCTCACGGGCAATCCCGACACCACAGACGAGGCGCTCGCAAAGTGGCTTGCGGAAATGGAACCGATGCGTATTTCTGGCCTGAGCCGTTATAACATCCTCGAAACTCTCTATCAGCGCTGCATCCGGAAAAAAGATACGGATAAGGCATTGATCTATGCGGAAGAACAGCTCCGTTACGCTCCGCCGCACCTTGCCGGCGCAATCAGGAACCGGATTGCCTCCCTCTATCTCGCAAAAGGCGAAAAGGAAAAAGCCGCTGAATACAGCCGGGTGACCGTTCATTATCTGAGAGGACAACTTTCGCCGAAAATGCCTGTCGGGATTACCGGGCCCATGCAGGCGGAGGAGCTGGTCAATGCCCTGATGATGATTCCAGGAACGCCAAAACAGGAAATCATCGATGCGGCGAATCTTGCATTGAACCATAAAATCTGTATCGCTCCCATCCGGAAAAGACTCACCGCAATCATCGAAAAACTGAATCAATAGAAAAGGAGGCGGCCAATATGAAAACGTCACCGAAACGTCTCATCGGGACAAGAAAGTTCAACAGGAAGAAAACAGGGTTCACGCTGATAGAACTTCTAATCGTTATTGCGATCATTTCCATTCTGGCAAGCATGCTTCTTCCGGCGCTGAACAAGGCAAAAATATCCGCAAAACTGGCCTCCTGTGTCTCCACGATGAAACAGCATACGACCGGCATTCAGATGTATATGAATGACTACGGTTATACACCGACTTCGGATATCATCGTTCCCAGCGACTACAAAAGTCCTTACAACGGCTCCTATGTGAACCGGATTTTCTGGTTCTACCAGATCTATGACTACGGCTGCAGAAAAAAGACAGTCATCTGTCCCGCCGGATACTCCACCGACCCTGTCTACGGTAACTACGGCACCTATATGGACGAGACAGGAAACGGATGGGGTGTGAAAACCAGCAATATTATACAGCCGTCCTGGAAAATGTCGACATGGGACATCGGTACCGGATGCACGACCTATCAGAATCCGTTGTTCTGGACCAGCACGACTACCTATGCCGGATTCCTGCCCGGCGCCCCCGGCTACTACACCACGGCAAAAGCGGCGCTGATCCTCGGTAATTCATCGATCCTCGGCGGGGCCACCACCGCCGACAGGGCGTATGATTACTACGATGGGCGCCACGGACCAAGGGCCTGCGTTTCCTTCCTGGATGGACATGTGGAAAACGCCCTTACAACCCGGGTCATCAACGGCATCAAAAACAATCTGGTGTATCCGACCAAAAAGATGAGCGATATCAAGATGTTCTGAAATGAACCGCGCAAAAAGTCACTTCCGCGGCGGTTTATGAAACAATAATTCAGAAAGAGAGAATCATTATCCATGTTCAGACGAAAATTGCATCTGCCGGAATGCGGAATTTACGTAGGTTCGGCCATCTACATTTCATATGCCGATTATACCGTCGGCACCGGGAGACTCTTCACGACGTGGGTCCCGGAAAACCACGATCCTGAATGGTATCTGGAGAAAACCATCTCGGAAAACCAGGGCAATCTGGTGCAGCTCTGGCCGAACGGAATCAAACAGCAGCTGCGCGCGGCCGCCTGGTGGCGCGGCATGGCCGGCGACAATATTACAATTCCTTCTCCGGATTGGAAAAACCGGAACATGCTCCGCCCCGAAGACTGGCCTCCGATCACCGCGAATAATGACCGCAAAGGCGAAGGAATGTATCAATTCGTGAGAAAAGCCGGCAAAATGGGACTGAGTTCCATGCTGATCTACGGCGCGGACGAAGTAAATCCCGCGTATGCGAAAGCCACGACCGGACTCGGCGATATTTTCCTCGGACACGACCTCGGCGAAGTCTTCACATTCCGGTTCGATACCGAAGAAGAGGCGCTGGTCCGCAGCAACGCGGAAACATTCTCTCTCAAGAAAATCGCGGAAACATTCATGGACACCGTAAAAGGGATACTCGAAAAGGAGAGGGAATGCGGCTATGACTGCATCATGTCCACGGGAGTTTCTTTCGCCGTCGACTACGAAGTTGCCGCCGGTCTCGATATTCCCGTTTTCGAGGACTATGCGGAGAATACGGCATCCGCACTCTGCCGCGGACTGATGCGCCAGTATGACCTCCCCGCATGGGGCACACATATGAATCACGAATGGTATGCATGGCTTCCCTACAGCTGCAAATACCGCATGGAGTCCTTCCGCAACGGCATGTATATCAAATATATGTCCGGCTCGAAAATCCTGATCAACGAGTGCGGAAACTGGTATCTCCAGTCGAACCTCTGCCAGGACTCACCCATGGTGACGGGCGTGCCGAAACTTCAGCCGCCGTCCCAGGAAAAACTCGGGAACGATTTCGACTATTCCGCCGCTTATGTCGAAGAGGCCCGGAAGAGCTATCCCCTGATCGGTTACGATTCCGGACCGGCGAAAGAATACCGCCGCATGATCTCCGATTTCTATGACTATGTCAAGAAGAACGGCACCCCCGTCGGACAGCCCGAGGCGAAAATCGCCATTGCAAAGGGGAATCTCGACCTCGGGGCCAGTGCGTCCGGCTTCAATCCGAACGCCGCGGTCGGAAGTTATGTTCTCGCGGACAGGAATCCCGCATGGTTCGCCGGACAGCCTGAACGCGGCTGGGATATTGCTTACGATGTCTTTTTTCCGCGGAGGAACATCACCGGAAAATATTACAACCGTTATATTTCCGGCACTCCGTTCGGACAAGCGGACATCGTTTCCTTCGCCGGAAAAATTACGGCGGAGTTCTTGCTCGAAAACTACAAACTGCTTGTTTTCATGGGGTGGAACACCTGTTCGGAAGAGCATTACAGAATTCTGACGGATTATGTGAAAGGCGGCGGAACACTCTTCATCTCGATCCCGCATTTTTCCACCGACGATACCCGCAACTACACGAACTTCCAAGTGTCGGACCTCGTCAGAAACGGTGACTTTTCCGAACTCTGCGGCGTGCGGATCAAAGGACGCGGACGGCGTATCTACTGGGCGACCTGCGCGGATAATGTCACCGAATTCGAGTTCCCCTTCCCGCGCCGCTTCGGCATTCTGGCGACTTGTCTTGGAGAAGTGGAGATCGTCGGAAAGGTCGAAACATTGCTGGTGGAGGACGAAAACATGAAGCCCCTGATGATCCGTCACAAGTGTGGAAAGGGGGAAGTGTATTTCCTCAACTCGTGGAATTATCCCGGAGCCCTGGATCAGGACCGCGGCCCCAGCGCCGAACTGGACTCGCCCGGCATCCTCGGATATGTTCTGAGGTATCTGGCAAACAAGTCGCGTGGAACCATATTCATCACGGACGATGACGTCATGCCGCGGAAAGAATGCGACTATATCATGTACAGCTATTTTCCGGAAGACGGGTCTGTCTGCCTGATGAACATCGACTTCGAGCGTGAACACACCTTCCGGCTTCACCTGCCCGGAGAAGTCCGGACGGCAACACTGGCTCCCTCCGAATTTCGCCGTTTCAAAATATAAGACACGGTCTTTGCGCCTTTCCGGAGAAGTTTTCCCCTCGGCAAGTTTGTTTTTTTCGAAATAGGGGCTATTGTTACAGCTCACTGCTTTTATCGAAAGAATCCGGAAAGGGGAATTATGCATAAATTCAACGACGCGCGGGACTGGTTCTTCGAAAAACGTTTCGGGATGTTCATTCACTGGGGGTTGTACGCCATTCACGGACTCCATGAACAGGAACAGCGGAGGTATGCCGTTCCCGCCGATGAATATGTCCGGCTGAAGGAAGCTTTCCACCCGGCTGATTTCCACCCGGAATCGTGGCTGGATCTCGCGGAAAATGCGGGCATGGATTATATGGTTTTCACGGCAAAACATCATGACGGATTCTGTCTCTGGAACACGAAACTCACCGACTTCAACGTCGCAGGAACCCCTTTCGGCCGCGACGTCGTCGGCGAACTGGCCGCCGCTTGCCGCAAGCGGAATTTCCCGCTGGAAATGTATTATTCCGTTGTCGACTGGCATCATCCGACCTATCCGAATCAGGGACGCCATCACGAGATCGTGACCGCCCCGGCGCAGCACGACTTGAATGCCTATATGGAATTTCTCAAAGGGCAGATACGGGAACTCTGCACAAATTACGGCCCGGTTTACGGCATCTGGTGGGATATGAACGTCCCCCAGCACCGCGATCCCTCCGTGCATTCCATGATCCGTTCTCTCCAGCCCGCCGCAATCATCAACAACCGGGGATTCGACGACGGCGACTACTCCACTCCGGAACGGGATTTCGATCCCGAAAGCGCCAATCCGGACAACCGCGCCTTCAAGCGCCCGACCGAGGCCTGCCAGTCCGTCGGGGTCAACAGCTGGGGATACCGTCGCGAGGAAGACTATTTCTCAGTGCTGTATTTCTGCCGGAGCATCGCCCGGACGCTTGCGATGGGGGGCAATTATCTGCTCAACGTCGGACCGGACGAGAATGGAGTCATTCCGCCGCAATCCACGAACATTCTCAAAGGAATCGGGAAATGGTTCCGTCCCGTCCGGGAAGCGCTCACGGCGACACCCGCACCGGGAACAGTAAAAGATTCGAAGATACTGGTCACGAAACGGGAAAACGCCATTTATGTGATCTGCCCGGACGGACTGGAGTCCTCCACTCTTTCCCTGAGACCCCTCGACAGAATGCCAGGCAGAGCGATACTGCTCAACACCGGGGAAGCGGTTGAATGCACGCTCGATTTGATCGTCTACGAGCGGACACTTCCCCCTGCCCTGCGGTTGAGAAATCTGCCGGTCAACGACTTGAACGGAACCGTCCCGGTATTCAAGTTGGTCTTCCCGGAAAATATCTGAACCAAACATTTCGCGGTGGAAAGCAATCTCCGGAAAAGGGCGCTCGTCGGCTTCAGAATCGCCCGGAGGACTTTTTCAATTCCGCAAGTTCCTTTTTCGGCAGAGCGGAATGCGTAGCAAAGTATTCCTTTGCATCGGACAGCCGATTCTGTTTCCAGAAGTCTTTCGCTTCTTTTTCCCACTTGTCGAACTCAATCCGGAGATCGACAACATTTTTCTTCCAGATATCGTGAACGGTACGATCCGCCCCCAGGAATCCTTTGAGAACATCGAAGGATTTCTTCAGTCGTGAAACGGCAAAAAGCTGTTCATTCAACCCCTGATAGCGAAGCACCAGATTCAACCAGAGAAGCGCATTCTTTTCCAATTCGTTCCGGGAAGGCAGCGCCAACACTTCTTCGGCAATCCGGATTTTATCCGCATGAGGATCCGAAACCGCATCAAAGTATTTTTCCATCTTCCCATGCCAAGGGTGCCGTTTCCATTTTTCCGGATCGCCCGCCACCATGGAGAGCACAACAATCCCGCTCCAGCATCCGTAACAGGGGCCAAGGGAACTGGAACGTCCCCACGCGGTATGAAAGACTCCGAATTTCCGCTGTCCGGCATATTCGATCCAGCCGAGCGCATTTTCCATCCGCCTGGAAGGATATCCCATCAGGAGCCAGTTCTGTTCGTGGGTGCTGCAGCTGAGCGCCGAACAGCCGAGCATCGCGAAACGGCTCCGCATGATTTTCCGGGTGGATTCGAACGGTGCGACACCCCGGTATTCCCAGTTGCAGATGATCGTTTCCTTCGGCAGCATCTTCCATTCAGCCGGGCCGGAATCCCGGAAACAGTCGCCCCAGATCATCGGGACAACGCCGCGTTCGACGGTATACCGGGTCAGTTCTGAAATGTGCGAAAAAAAGAGTTTTGCCTTGTCATGCTTCCGGCATTCCGGACAACTTCCGAAATGCCATGCCTCGTCCGCACCCAGGTGAATAAAACGGATTCCGGGATGTGTTTCTATGACCTCATCGATCCATTGCTTCAGAAGGGGCAGGCTTTTTTCATGCAGCGGACAGAGCTGATTCACATGATCGCCCTCCCGCAGATAAGCATATTTCTCGTGCTTGAGAAGCCATTCCAGATGCCCGATCGTCTGAATCAGGGGAATCAGTTCGAGCCCGATCTTCCGACATTCCTCCACGATTTTCCGCTGTTCGGACGCGGTGTATCCGCGGCGCCACGCGCCGGGCCATGTGCGGAAGGGCACACGGTCGTCATATTCAATCACCACGCCGTTGAATCCGCATTCTTTCCAGAAACGAAGATACTCGAGCATTCCGGCAAGATCGGGAATGACGCCTTTGAGGTCGGCATGAATCAGTTTCATGCGTGATGTGTCCGGTTTCTTCATTTTTCACTTCCTTTTCTTTTTTGTGAATTCACAAAAACAAACGACAAGCGGATTCAATTCATTTCAAGTGTGATAAATGATGCATTCCGACTGAAGGTTTTTTTGTCAAAAACGATGAATCACAACTTGAATAACTTGATTTATGTGCATATTTTATATCTAAAATAAAGATTTTACAATATGAAAAACGAAACATTCGGCAGGAATAATGAATCATGCGGAACTCATCAACCAGCGCTTTTGCATCCTTTTCGGAAATCTCATCCAAAATACCATTCCGTATCCGTTCCGTCGGATTCGCGGAATTGTCGCCGGAAAGGAAAATTCCGCCGCGCGTGCTCAATTCCGTAGAACTTTTCTGGTGTCTGAAAGGTTCGTGCCGGTTCAACTTTCCGGAAGGAGAATTTATTCTGCGTCCGGGCGATGTCTGCTACTATCTTCCCGGGGATACTCATCTTCTTCAGATCGGTGAAGAGGGATTCACTTATCGCTGGGTCGCCTTCGAAGGGCCGCTGGCGCTGGATTTCTGGCAAGGATTCCGGCTGGAACGCACTCCGCACTACGCGGGGGAATGCCCGGAGGAACTCTTTGAAAAACTGCTCGCCGAGGTCAGGAAGCCGGATGACCATGCGATTCTCCAATCGCTCAGCCTCGGCATAAAACTCCTTGTGGAGAGTGTGGAAAAAGTCCGCCGATGTGAAAAAAGTGTACGAAGCGGTCATGCCGAGCTGGCCAGAGCACTCATCGATTCGGAATTTTCCCAGCCGAACACCAATGTCAATATGGTTGCGCAAAGCCTCGGCCTCCATCGGGTCTCACTCAATCGGCTGTTCAATGCACGATTCGGAATCCCCGTTTCAAAATACCTGATCTTCAAACGGATGCAATACGCAATGACGCTGTTAGGTTCCACCGGAATTCCCATCAAAGACATAGGCATGAAGGCTGGGTTCTCCGACAGAATTTACTTCACGCGTTCTTTCCGGCGGCTCACGCGGCGGACCCCCACGAGATTCCGTGAGGTTCCGCCGAAACATCCGGAGAGATTCTTTCCATCCGCTTTTCTCCGGACGGCAAGGAATGAGGCGGAAAACTGATTTTTTTTCTGATTCCGGTTGATTTTTTTCTCCCAGCGGTATACAGTACTTTCCCCCGATTGAATCAAAGAAAGGATGGGTTTTCATCATGGCGGAAAAAGCGAAAGTCGCAATGCTTGTCGCTCCGGGAAAATTCGAATTCAGAGAATTTCCCGTTCCTGAAATCAACGACGATCAGATTCTGATCAAGGTGGAAGGCTGCGGCGTCTGCGGAACCGACGGACACGAATATAAACGGGACCCCTTTCATTTGTGCCCCGTCGTGCTTGGACACGAAGGCTCCGGCGAGATCATCCGCCTCGGCAAAAATGTAAAAACCGACTCCGCGGGGAAACCCATCAAGCTCGGAGACAAGCTTGTGACCTGCATCATTCCGTGCGGAAAATGCCCGGCCTGTAAAAACACCCCGGCACGCACCAATCTCTGCGAAAACTGCGGCGTCTACGGACTCTTCCCCGACGATGACATTCATCTCAACGGCTATTTCGCCACACACATGGTAATCCGCAAAGGGTCCACCTTTTTCAACGTCACCGGAATGACCCTCGACCAGAGAATGCTGGTCGAACCGGCGGCCGTCGCGGTTCACTGCGTGGAACGTGCCAAAACGACCGGACGCCTCCGTTTCGATACGAAAGTGCTGATTCAGGGATGCGGCCCGATCGGCCTCATGGTAATGGCCGTTCTCCGCACCATGGGCATCGAAAACCTGATCGCCCTCGACGGCAACGACAACCGTCTGGAAATCGCGAAATCACTCGGTGCGGCCCACCGTTTCAATTTCACGAAATATCCGGATCAGAAAAAACTGCTGGATGAAATCAAGGCGGTGACCGACGGGCTCGGCGCGGAATTCGCCTTCCAGTGCACGGGCGTTCCGGCGGCTCATGCGGGCGTCTGGAAAATGATCCGCCGCGGCGGCGGCCTCTGCGAAGTCGGCTTCTTCCTCGACGGCGGCAACTGCGAGATCAACCCGCATTACGACCTCTGCAACAAGGAAGTGACGGCGGTCGGTTCGTGGGTTTACACCCCGCAGGATTATCCGACGACCTTCGATTTCCTGCGTCGCGCCAAAGGCATCGGCCTCCCGGTCGAGAGCTTCGTGACGCACCACTTCACCCTGGAACAGATTCACGACGCTCTCGAAGCGAACATCCAGATGAAGGGAATCAAGATCGCGGTAGTCAACAAATAGTCCGGAAACTCCGCAATTCAAGACGGAACCGACTCAAAAGCGGTTCCGTCTTTTTTGTATCTAAATCCAGCACTTCTATTATCGCGGGAAGGTTCCCTGCCATGCCGTAATGATTTTTTGAATCAATAATTATAAAATAATGATTTATTTAAGCAAAATAATCATTCACAGGCTTGCTTTCCGCTGAAGCATAGCTATATTCATAAAAAAAGCAGGCAAAGCAGCGGGAAAGGACAGGATCGGATGAAACGGTATTACGCGGCGGTCGACCTCGGCGCGGGAAGCGGCAGGATCATGCTCGGGACACTGGACGGAAATTCTTTTTCCTTCCGTGAAATCCACCGTTTTCCAAACAGGATACTCTCTATCGGAGGACGCAAATGCTGGGACTGGGAAAATCTTTCCGGCAACGTCCTTTCCCGGCTGAGGGAACTGAAAGCCGAAACGGGCAACGATCCGCTTTCAGTTTCCTGCGATTCCTGGGCACAGGATTTCGGGTTGCTCGGTCCGGACGGCAAACTTCTTGCGCCGGTAGTCTCCTACCGGGACGAACATCTTACGGAAATGCCGGAAAAAATTGGAAATTTTCTTGCCAAGACAGTCTATCGTACGTCCGTCTCAAAAATATCGACACTTTCCCAGCTCCGGTATCTTTCGGAAACCGCCCCGGCGCTGTTGGAAAAAAGTTCCGCTCTTCTGAATGTGGCGGACCTCCTTCATTTTGAACTCTGCGGAGCCGCAAGTCAGAACTGGTCTTTCGCAACGATTTCACAGATGTTCGATTCCGGGCGCGATACATGGAATTCCGGACTTCTGAAATGTCTCGGTCTGCCGGACCATTTTCTGCTGAAGCCTTGTGCGGAAAAAATTCTCGGAACGACCCCGGAAGGAATCCGCGTGGTCTCCGGGATCGGCCATGACACGGCGTGCGCTTTCCATGGCGCGGGAAGCGGCGAAAATGAACTGGTGCTTTCCCTCGGGACCTGGGCCATGGCCGGAGTGTTTCTCCCGGCGGGCTTTGTCTGCGAACCGCTCGAGCCTCCGTTCGGGTATTTCGGGATTCTGCCGGGGAAGTATGCGGTGTTCCGTTCCATGCCGGGGCAATGGCTTCAGGACAGCTGCGTTGCTCAATGGAAAAAAGAAGGACTTTTCACCTCATACCGGAAGTTTGACCAAGAGGTGGAAGAATCCAACTGCGAGTCATCCTTCGATCTTGATTCACCGGAACTCTCCGCTCCGGAAAACATGCCGAAAACGATTCGTTCCCTATGCCGGAAAAACGGGATGGAAGTCCCCGATACGCCAGGCGATGTCGGCCGTGCGATCATTCATTCGTTCGTGCGGACTTTTCTGGACGCGGGCAGACATCTGGAACGGCTCTGCGGGAAACGTTTCAAACGGCTTGTCGCAATCGGCGGAGGAACCTCCAACCGGCCCCTGATGAAGGAACTGTCAAGACATTTCGACCTCAGGGTTGGACCGACCGAAGCCGCGGCTCTCGGCAATATCGCCGTCCAGATGAAGCTGGATGGACTCCCGGAAGAGAAAATCAGACATTTTCCAACTTCCGGGTGAACGGAATCACAGCGCAGGGGAACGACGATGCATGCTCAATCCTTTTCCACAACCACGGCGCGATCGAGCCAGACGCGGTTTTCCCTGGCTTTGCTCGCGGGATGATAACCGAGGCCTTCGAACTTCAGGGATACCCAGACCTCATATTTTTTGTCCGGAGACTCTCCCGCGGTATAAAGGCTTCCCAGATTGATCCCGGCCCTCCAGCTTCCCATCGTCCAGAGGTAGCAGGCAGATGAAATCGGCGCGTTCCCAAGCTTATACAAGTGGAAACGGTCCGGTACGATTTCGTCGCGTGAAATCTTCCGGCTCAGCAGAAAACGCTTGCCGACGGAATCGTAAAGGCCACAGGTAAACGGCAGCTCCACATTCGCTTTTTGATCATATACGGCCTGTCCGACAGCGGCGTCCGGCAGTTTGGCGATTCCGCAACTGTTCACCTGCTTTGCAAACACCTGACGGACTTTCGCCGGATCAGCTTTGTCCAGCGGCGCCCCCAGAGCTTTCGGGGTGACGGAGGCCATGAGAACGGCATTCTCAAGAGCGGTCACAACTCCTTTTTTCCAAGTGTTGCGCAGATATGCCATCGGACCATCCGGAACACGCCGTTTCATAGATGAATCCAGCGTGCCACGGACCCGTTTTTCGATTTCCTGTACGGAGGGGAACAGTCCCGGATTCCTGCGGCTCATTTCCCGGAAATTGTTCTGAAGCACGGCTATGTCCAGCCCCATCCGCGCCTCGCGGACTCGCATCAGGGACGAGGGATCGGAAGCGGTCTTCTTTTCCATATCGTCGAAAAGTTTTGTCCAGCGCACCAGATTCTCCGGCGTCAGAACCGCTTTCGGTGTGCTTCCATTCCACATGACAAAACTCGAAACGGACATTGTCGCATCATCCAGTTCCCGGATGTATTCGACCATTTCGGGAGCGGCCGCACCGTAGTAGAAGGAGCAGAATTCCTTGATCAGCGCCTGATGATCGGCCTTCGGATTCTGGAAAAGTTTCAGGAACATCCACGTCATGAGGTCGCCGGAGTTCATTCCGGAAAACACACCGACGTCGTGTTCATAATAGGTGCCGTTGGCTCCGCCCTCATACAGAAGTCGCGTATCCTCGGCGCTCCGGCGGATACCGCCGAATGGGATCGCGTCGCCGCCATAACTCAACGGGTAATACCACACCCAGAGATTCTCCGCCGCATTCGCCCAGCCTTTCAGGTGCTTGTAGGTCTCCGAATTGTTTTTGTGCGCAAGAGTCTTGGAAAAATCATCGTCGATCGGTGCAAAAACAACGATAATGTTTTTCGGGAGTTTTCCATTCATGACCGGAGGCTGTTCCGACTGATTCTTGCGATACGCCAGAGTGGAAAGATACAGATTGGGATATTTCTTCGCGACAATCCCGCTCAACTCGATCAGGTAATCCAGCATCGGCCCGGCATGGCATTGATATTTCTCTTCCAGTTTCCTGCATTCCGGACAATGACAGAAGGTCCCGGGCCAGTCCATCGCACAGATGGAATAAACGCCATCGGTTCCCATGAGCTCAACGCATTCCAGGAAGCGCCGGGTGAACTCCTTGCGCAATTCAGGATTACCGAAACAGAGCTGAAGCGTCTTCACCCGTTTGCCGCTCTGGTCCATGGAAAAATATTCGGGATGGTCCTTGAAATAATACTTCTCGTCCTTGAACTTCAGCGACTGCGGATAAAATCCCTTCTCCGGCGGAATGTAGAAGAAAAGCGTGTGACTCTGATGTCCCCGCTGGACCAGAAGAGGCTGACTCCCCGGATATTCCTTATTTGTCAGGGAATTGCAGACATTCAGGCGGTTGCGCAAAAAAAACATCGATGAATATGGGAATTTGTAGAAATTGCTTCCGATCAAGGCGCGTTTTTCATAAGCGGGCTTCTGCCTGTAAGGCTTGAAATCCAGCGACAGTGTTTCATGCTTCGGAACCAGTTCGTCACCGTATGCGGAAAACCAGCGGACGCCAAGCTGATTCTCCAGAAATGAATACACGGCATACAGGACGCCCCATTCGTCTCCGCCGCTCAAAACAAGAGTATCCCCTTCCAGCTTCACGGAAGACTCCTGCGAAGCAAGCGAAGAATCGCGTTTAAGGACAATGCGTTTGGAAGCATCTCCCTGCGGAAAATCGGCGCCGGTGCTTTTCTTCAGATAGCTTTGAAGCTCCTTCACAGACAGAAGTTCCATAGGTGTGGGATGATCCGGGGACTGAATTGCATAATCGGTCTTTCCGTTTTCCGTCAGTTTCACAGGCGTAGCGGCAAGGGACAGGGCGAAACATGTCATTGCAAAAAATAAAATGCCTTTCATCACTTGTTCCTTTCAGAGATATCAGTTGGTTTCCGCGGAAACGTAGGTCATGTTCTTTTTGATCTCCTGATTCAGACAGGAGCGGGCGCTGCCGTCGAGAAACCCGAGATTTGCCTTCTGGTTGTGGGCAAAATGAACTCGGAGTGTCCCGAAGTCAGGAATCTCCCAGGCGAAGTGCATGGAGACATTGCTCGCGGGGATGGGAGATATCTTCATATCTACAAAACGCCCCACCAGAGAAGGTCTTTTGAAATAGCCGAGTTTTTTGTAGGAAAGACGAGTGACCACGCTCGGGTTGGAGGCATACAGCCACATCCCGTAACGGCTCCCGAGCGACCAGGAATACCCGTAGGAACAGCTCCGCGTCGCTGCCCAGGAATGAGTCATCGGGGATGTGTCAGCCGGACAGGTGAGAAACTTGTTGACCTGAAGATAATTCATCCCTTTTGGAAGATAATAAGCTTGCAATGCCGTGATCCAGCAGTCTTCCCAGCTTTGAGAAGTGCCGCCGACCCGTGCCGAAGGCAGAACCCAGTCACCGAAGTCGTTGCTGTAAAACGAACTGAACAAACAGACCTGTTTGACCTTGTTCAGGCAGCTGACTCCCTGCGCCATGGCTTTGGCTTTATTCAGGGCCGGCAGAAGCATTCCAGCCAGAATCGCGATAATCGCAATTACAACCAGAAGTTCTATCAGTGTGAAACTTTTCCAGCGGCATTCAGCTTCATCATGTCTCTTCATCATCATTTTCTCCTTCTCTTTGAGTTTTATGGTATTTTCGTTGTCCTGAAAAATATACGAACTGGCACGGAAGCAATCGGTCACCATCCGGCCGCATCAGGTCTCATACAAGTCGGACCATACCTTCTGACGGCCGACCGTCATGCTGTCCAGCTTCATGCTCAGATAAGATCGTGAAAACATCAAGGCGTCATGGATCGCCTCGCGGATGGGCTTGTCGAAGAGAACGATATTCCACAAATCGACATTCAGCACATTCATGCAAACATAATGCTCTTCCGACGTATGAAAACAGATCGGTCTTGCGAACTCGATCTTGCGGGAAAGATTGGAATAAGGGAGTAATGCAACTTCCTTTTCCTCCAGCGGAAGCATGCCCATTTCCGCGATGTCTTTCTGAAATTCCGGATTCTGAAGGTGGCGGATCAGCCGGAGACTGTCGACAGGATGAGGGCTCTGCGAATCAACTGCAAGAACGACGGGAATCCGGGTCACGGTATCATCCACCGAATACATCAGCGCACCTCCGCTTCGGAACGGGCATCCCATGTCTCTCATGGTCACGAAATCGGACAGCATGCCGAAGAAAAACGGCGAATTCCCCTCCAGAAATCTCGAGAGATTCTCCACGGCTTTCTTCGGAAAGCTGATCTTGTATTTCCTCCAGAAATTGGTAAGTTTACAGAAAATATCCTCGTATTTTTCCGTAAATGCCGCCTCGGAAAGTTTTCCGTCCTGAATGTCACGAAAAACTTCATCCAGACGATTGCCCAATCGGAAAATCACGTTCTGTGCGGTGCCGGGAACACTCAGGGACGAAGCAGCGGCCTTGTTCGTGACCGCCTCCAGGTATTCCACTTCTTCTGCGTAATTCCGGTAGTCGGGCGCCTTGAATCCGAGCTTTTCCAGAAGATCAAGATTATACAGAAGAACCGGCCCTGTATAATACAACGGCACCCCGGTATTGTCGAGCATCCGTTCCGGATTCCGGACCGCCTCTGAAAAATACTCCCGGATATTGAGAAGTTTTTTGCTGTTGATGTAGCTGGAAACACTTCCCGAATACTCGTAAATATCCGACTCCGGGAAGTGGTCTGGAGAGTCCCTGTGGAGGTACAGGACTTCCATTTCGGCAAAAAGAGAGGTTTTCGAAAACGAATCGGCCGCCTTTTCCCACAACCGGCGCTGAGACGGCAGCAGGCTCTGCGTCGCGAAACGGATTTTCATATTCATCGCGATCGAGGAATCGTGCGTGTTGTGAAAAATCTCAATCGGAAGCGAAGGCTCTTTTTCTTCCTGTTTTCCAACGAACACCCCAAACTTCGGCACCGTGTAGAGAAGGCCGTCTTCCTTGAGTTTCGCCAGCGCCTTGCGGACGCTGTACACATTGGCCCGGTACAGTTCCTTGAGTCTGTTTTCCGATTGCAGACGCGTGCCGGGGGACAATCTCCCGCTGCGGATGTCGTCGGTTATATTTTGAACAATCCGCCTGAAGGATTCGTCTGTCTTCGTAATTTCCGCCGCACTGACGGCACTGTTTTCCATTTTGCGCATTTTCAGAACCCAGTCTACAAGTTGTTACAATTCGTTACAACACATATTATAAATGATAATGTTACATTGTCAACCCCCTCTTTTCAAAAAGAAGAGACTTTTTTCAGGGATGCACCGGGAAAACATGCATCCGACCGGCGATCCGTTCGTTTTTTCGCTCTTTTTCATGCTTTCGTGCTTGACAAAACGGCTTTCGGAGGTTCTCTTATATTAGGTATTGCACAACATCCTGACACCGGAGGGTCAAATCATGAAAGAAGTCATCCATCTGAGCGCTGAAAAATTCGATGAAGTCACATCCAAGGGAATATGTTTAGTCGATTTCTGGGCGGAATGGTGTGGCCCCTGTAAAATGCTGGCGCCCATCCTCGATCAGGTCGCCGCGGAAGTCGGCGACAAGGCGCTCATCGCCAAAGCCAACGTGGACGAGGTTCCCGAGCAGTGCGTCAAATTCGGCGTGCGCAACATTCCCGCCATCTTCGTTCTGAAGGACGGCAAGATCGTTTCGCAGCTCAACGGCATGCAGGATAAAGCAAAGCTGCTGGCCGCCATCAACAACGCATGAACGGCGACATTCATCCGCCTGCCGCCGTTCTTTCCCTTTTACCCGGGAAAAAAGTATTCTGTTCCTTCAGCGGCGGAGCGGATTCTCTCGCCCTTCTCCTCTTTCTCACAGAACTTCGCGAAAAAAACTCTTTCACCTTGGAAGCGGTCCATTTTGAACACGGTTTCCGGGGCGAGGAGTCTTTGCATGACGCTCAATTCTGCCGCGATTTCTGCATCGGACATGAAATTCCATTCATGCTGTTCCACATCGACGCACCCGGCAGACGCCGCAAAGGGGAAGGCGATGAGGAAGCGGCACGCCGTCTCCGCCTCGATTACTGGCAGAAAATCGTATTCAATCCGGAGAATTCCCTGGTCGCCATAGGGCACCACGCGGACGACCGTATCGAAAATGTCCTGCTGCGCCTCTTCCGCGGGTCCAACGCCTCCGGGCTTTCCTCCATGCGGGCCGTCCAGAAACTGGGAAGGATCGTGTTCATCCGTCCCTTCATCGAAATCTCCCGGCAGGAGATCGAAACCTTCCTCCGCAGTCATGGCGTCGAACAGTGGTGTCATGACTCCACCAACAGTTCGTGCGTCTACCGCCGCAACTTTCTCCGGCATGAACTTCTGCCGTCCATACGGAAAGAGTTTCCGTTCGCCCTTGCCGGAATCAGGCAATCCGTGAAGGCGCTCGAAGCGGACGCCTCCTTTCTGGAGGAAACGGCCCGCAACGGGTTCGAATCCCTCCGCCGGGATTCCACCGCGGAACATTGGCTTGCTCTTCCTCCGGCCATCCGCGCACGGGTTTTGAGACATTTCATTCAGACGGGCATCGGCGATAGTTTCGTGCCTGATTCCAGACTCATCGCCCGTTTCAACCGCGCGCTGGAATCCCCTTCCCCCGGCGGTCTGAACCGGGTGCCTCTCCGGGGGCAGCCCTCCTGGGAACTGCGGATTGCCAACGGAAAAGTCTTCATCCTGAATCTCGAAAAAAATGAGCGTTTCACAGCGGTTCGATGGAATCCGGAAACGGAGGAAGCCGTGGAAGCCGGAAATCTGCTTTTCCGCTCGGAAATTCTTACTCCGGAACAGGTCTACTACACGACGGACAAATCCAGCGCCTATTTCGACGCGGACAAGATGAATTCTCCTCTCGTCATTTCCCTCTGGCGACACGCCGAACACATGATTCCATTCGGCAAGACCTCCCCGGTCAGCCTCAAAAAAATGTTTTCGGACGCAGGAATATCCTCGGTCGAACGCGATCGTTTTCCGGTGGTGCGGCTCGCGGACAACACACCGGTCTGGATTCCTTTCGTGCGCAACGGCGCTTTTGCCCCGGTCACGCCCGAAACAAAGCGGATTTTACGCCTTTTCGCTCTTCAGGAACATCTCAAGCACCAGCGCTGAAAAAAGCGCGTAACTGTGGTCCAGTCCACATTGATGTTCCCCGATCAGCGCCTCCATTCCGACAGGATCGAACAGACCGCGCCGGATTCCCTCCCCTTCCAGAAGACGCTCATACAGCAGATTCTTCCATTCCCGGCGGAACCAGACGGACAGCGGCACTCCGAATCCACGCTTTTTCCGTGTCGCCAGACCGGGCGGCAGATACTTTGCGAAGGCGTCCGCCAGGATCCGTTTCCGGTGTCCGAACTTTTCCTTGAACACATAGGGAAGCGAGGCGGCAAATTCGACCGTCTTATAGTCGAGGAAAGGCGAGCGCACCTCCAGCGAGACGGCCATGGACGCTGTGTCCACCTTCGGCAGAATGTCGCCCGGAAGATAGGTTTGAAGGTCGAACTCGGAACAACTGGAACAGCTTTCAAAAAGGCCGTCCGGATTGAAATTGCCGAGAGTGGGCGCGACTCCATCGAAAAACGCACCCGCGAAACGGTGCTTGAGCGTCTCGTCCGTATGGGAGACGATCCCCAGATACCGTTCCGCGCCGGACAGCGAGGCCCCTTTCAGGAAACGCTTCACACGGGCGGCGCATCCACGCTCGTTTCCACGCAAAGGAATCGAATCGCTTATCAGGCCGAAAAACACCCGCCGGACAGCGGACGGAAGGAAATCGAAACATCCCAGCCAGCGCATGGCCAGATACCGTTCATATCCGCAGAAGACTTCATCCGCGCCGTCGCCGCTGAGGGCGACAGTGACTTGTTCCCGCGCAAAACGGCTGAGAAGGCAGGTCGGGATCATGGAGGCGTCGGCATACGGCTCCCCGAACTCGGAGACCAGCATTTCCAGCAGTCCGGCGTCACAGGGTTCCACCACGCGGATGTGGTGTTCGAAGCCGTGTTTTGCAAATGTGCGCACAAGGGCCGCATTTTCCTCCGCATAAGCACGTTCATCATAGTCTTTTTCGTTGAATCCGATGGAATAGCATTTCAAGGGACCGTCGACCGCTTCCGCCGCCAGTCCGGCGATGATCGTCGAGTCCATGCCGCCGGACAGGAATACGCCCAGCGGAACATCGGAAATAAGACGGTCGGCAACCGCGTTGCGGACCAGACGCCCGAGTTCGGCGCAGGCGTCCGGATACGAGATATCGAGCGTTTTTGAATAGTCCGCCTTCCAATAACGGGATAGGGTCAGTTTTCCGTTGGAGAGCTCCGCCATGAAGCCCGGAGAGAGCTTTTCCACGCCCGAATAAACGGTCCCGCGGGGAACGTATTGCAGGGAAAGAAAATTCCAGACGGCTTGCGGGTTCAGTTCGTGCGGAAATCCGGGATGCGCCCGGAGCGCCGGAATCGTGCTGGCGAAGACAAGTTCATTCTCCGTCCGGAACCAGAACAGAGGCTTGACCCCGAGACGGTCCCGCGCCAGAATCATTTTCCTCTGTCTGGAATCATACAGGGCAAAAGCGAAAAAGCCGTCGAGACGCCGCACGAAATCGCTTCCGTATTGTTCATACAGATGCACAATTACTTCCGTATCGGAGCGGGTCTTGAAGGTATGTCCCTGCGCGGAAAGTTCCTCCCGGAGCTGCCTGAAATTGAAGATTTCCCCGTTGAAGGTGACCCAGATGGAACCGTTCTCGTTGGACAGCGGCTGCGCTCCACCTTCCAGATCGATGATTGAGAGACGGCGGTGTCCAAGCGCGACGGGACCGTCCAGATGCATTCCTTCTCCGTCGGGTCCGCGGCGGACCAGCTTCGCCAGCATGGGACGCAATACCTTCTCATCGGCGGGGACGTGATCGAACTGAACGAAACCGGCAATACCGCACATGATCTATTCCTCCGTTTCCATTGCATTGGAATGGTGAAGCAAGGCGAGCGAGCGGCGGCGGGCTTCCTCGAAAAGAGACGCGGAATCGTCGTCGAAAACCTGTGAGAGAAAACGTTCCAGAATGAGATCGACCGCCAGAGGGGTCGGATGAAGCATATCCTCCTTGAAGAAACGATAGTCGCGGAGTTCGTCCTGCACAATCTCGTATGCGGGAAAATAACGGATCTTTTCCGTGTTGTCGCAAGATAGATGAATCGCGCTCAGCAGATGGGCTTTCGAGCGTGCGTTCAGCACCAGGTCCCCCGGATAGTGCCGGACCGGGGAAAGCGTAAACAGAATCACGCACGAAGGATTGATCTTCCGGACCGCTTCGACAATCCGCCGCGTCTGAGCGATGCACTCTTCCACGGACAAAATTTCGCGGTTGAAACAGGTCCCCGGAACCTTGTGGCAGTTGGCCGCGATCCGCCCCGTGTCAATCAGCCGGTAGACCACAGCGGAGGAAAGGGTCACGATGAAAAGGCAGCAGTTCCGGGCAACGTCCCCGAACACGGCGGCGGACTCATTGCATTTCCGCACTGCCTTCTCAAGTTCCGCGTCAGCGAAGGAGCCGTGATGAAGCCACGAACGCCATTTGCCGTTGAACTCGAAAAACTCTTCCGCTCGATATTCCTCCTTCGAGGCGATCCGCTCCAGAGCGTCCGCAACGGACACCGGATTGTAGAGAATCCCGTTTGGATTGGAGGCGGTGCGAAACCCGGCATCGGCAAGGCGGACGGCGAACTCCTGCGAAAAACAGGAACCTATCGACGCGATTACGGAATCACGCCCGAAACGGGGCTGGTCCCATGTAAAATGAACGGGAGTCGTCAGGGCGCGCCGGGTCATGACATTCTCCTTCTCATGGCGTTGTTGAAAACTTCGTTCAGGCGCTCGATCAGCAGGGAATGGCGCGGTTCACGGACCGCGTTGCGGACGGCCATCGAAACGGCTTTGCGCGAGCCCACCAAAATCATCAGTTTTTTCGCGCGGGTGATGCCGGTGTAAAGAAGGTTCCGCTGGAGCATCATATAATGCTGGGACAGGACCGGCATCACCACCGCCGGAAATTCGCTGCCCTGCGACTTATGGACCGTGACCGCGTAGGCCGGAGCCAGCTGGTCCG
>CAYWZD010000019.1:0-22606 GCA_964462755.1 uncultured Victivallales bacterium
CTGTCGAAGGATGCCCTGTATCGCATTGACAAGAAATATCTTGCCGAACGGAAAGGCGGAATGTCAGTGGTTTTTTCCGCAGATGGGGCAAAGAGAAGTGCGCCGGAGTAGAAGCCGTCTGCTGCGATTTGTGGGCGGCATTCCATAACAGCGTCCGAATTCATCTCAAGAGCGCCCTATTGGTTTTCGACAAGTTTCATGTGTTCAAGTATCTATCCGATGCGGTTGACAAGGTGCGACGCGACGAACAGAATCGGCTCGGAGAAAAAAGCCAACTCATCAAAGGCTCCCGTTGGATCATTTTGAAGAAGGATTTAACCCGAAAACAACAAAAGCAACTCAAGGAGGTCATGGAACAAAACAAAAACATTGCCAAGGCCGTTCTGCTTCGGGAAAGTTTCAGTGCTTTCTACGAGGCGGAGACAGCGGAAGAAGCCGAAAGTGTGCTCATGGAATGGTTGAAGCAATGCAAAGAAAGCAGACTGTTGCCATTCTCGAAACTTGCAAGGCGACTGCTCCGCTGGAAGGAAGGAATTCTTGCCTATTTCGTTCATCGGATCACAAACGGAATATCAGAAGGCATCAACAACAAAATCAAGGTGATCAAACGCCGAAGCTACGGCTTCAAAGACATGGAGTATTTCTTTCTCAAAATCCTGATGTCAACAGGATTCATTCCGAAAATGAGAGAAGCTTACCCATGAAAACTACGAAAGAACCAAAAAAATTATCTTGAAAAAAGTTTTCACCCTTGACAAATTCAAAAACTACATTATAATATGATGTATTAATATGTATTATAAAACACCAAAACGATGGGCTTTAAACTCATTATGATGAAACTTGACGACAAATTCAACCTTCTGAAAAACTCCGCGACTCCGGTTTATCTGCAAATCGCAGATTTTCTGCGTTCCGCCATCTACGAGGGAAAAATCAGCACCGGGGAAAAACTTCCGCCGGAGTCTGAGTTTGCCAAGGAACTCGGAGTCAACCACCAGACGTTGCGGAAAAGCCTCCGGATTCTAGCCGATCAGAAATTGATCACGCAATCCCGCGGCCGCGGCACGTTTGCCGTTTACAGCAAGGAAAAATATCTCCGGGTCGGGGTCATTGCCGAGAGCGGAATCGACCTGAAGAACGACATCTATTTTCTGCGTCTTTTTGTCAATTTGAACCGAGCTTTGCACAAATTCGGAGACGGAGAAGTGATTCTGCTGGAGATTCCCAATGAATCGGGACTGATGGATACCGTGACCCGGAATACTTGTGATGCCGTCGTTGCCGTCTCCTGTTCCAGCGAAGTGCATGTCCGGCTTTGCTCTTCCGAATTCGACCATATTCCCGTTGTGCTCATCAACTCCCACACCCGGATGGAACACCCCATTCGTTATGAGGTCAAAATGACTTCCGGCGCAGTAGAATCCTCCATCCGTTACCTGTATGAGGCGGGACACCGGGAAATCGCTTATATCAGTTCTGCTCCCGACTGGAATTATCGTCTCCAGATTTACTTCGACGAATTTCTGAGATGCATGAACCGCTATGGTCTCTCCACCCGTTATCTTCACACGGGGGAAAGGGAAGACGACTGGTATTCTTTCGCGCGCTCCACCGCATTCAGGCTCTGTTCAGCACGGAAACGTCCGACGGCAATCATTGCACCCGGATTTCTGTTCGCAGGCGGCGCATGGCAGGGAGTCATGGATGCAAAACTGGAAATTCCGAAAGATATCTCCTTCATAGGGTTCGACACAAACCAGGCTTACAATCCCGATATGACGATCATCCGGCAACCGACCGAAAAACTGTGCGATAAAACCGCGGAACTTCTTTTTGATCTTCTGAACCAAGGCAAACACCTGAAAAAGAAAAGTTATGAATTTGAGCCTGAATTTGTGATCCGGAAGAGCTGCCGGAATTTACTGAAAACAGAAAAACAGAAAAGAGTCCAGTCATGATCGATCCGTCCAAGACAACAATTCCCGAACGTTTCCGGAACCATCCTCTCTTCAACGAACTTCATTGCGGCGTCAACCTCGGCTTCCTGGCCAAACGCGGGTATTATTCAAGAGCGGAGGTTCTGAAACAGCCTGAACTTATGGCGAAAGCGGGAGTCAACTGGTGCGTTCTGAACGCGAATCTCTGTCAGGAGACCTTCTATTCCCGGAAAGTTTTTCTGGATTTTCAGTTTTCCTCGGGGGAGCTTGAACTCACTGAAATCACCAGAGCGCTGCACGATCACGGAATCCGGGTTGTCCTGAAACCCTGCCTCACCCTGCTGGACGGCGCATGGATGGGAAGAGTCGATTTCCCTTCGAGCGCCCAGATCGAAGGGGTCCACACACGTTATTGGGAAGAATGGTTCGCCAGTTTCACGGAAAGCGCCGGTTATTTTGCGGAATTCGCTGAAAAAAATGCCATTGAAGGGCTCATCGTCGGAGCGGAATATTACGGCACGGAAGGACGTGGCGATGAATGGCGTAACGTCATTCGGACGGTGCGTTCCGTTTACTCCGGTCCGATCAGTTACGAGTTCACATGCGCTTCACGCAAAGCCTACCCGCTGGAGTGGTTCGAGGACCTCGATTTCCTCAGTTACAGTTATTATCCGCCCGCCTGCGGGAGTTCAAAGGACAAGGATACTTTCAGGAATGCGCCGAAGGTAACCCTGGAAGAGATGATCGCGTATCTTCAGCCGCGCAAAGCACGGATTCTATCCATCTGTGAACGGTTCGGAAATAAACCGATCGCATTTACGGAACTGGGAGTGCGTTCCGCCCACGGCTGCATCGCCAATCCCTGTGATTTTCAGGCGGAAACCTGGTATGATGGAAAAGAACAGGCCGATTACATGGAGGCGATTTTCCAGACTTTCAAAGACATCCCGCAGTGGCTCGGACTTTACTGGTGGAAATGGGATGAGACGCAAAACCGCCCGCAATACCACACGGATCCAAATGTAGACAAAGGGTTTACGATTCAGGGAAAACCGGCGGAAGAAGTTTTGAAGAAATGGTTTGCGGTGAAGTAAGGAGATTCTTTCCGTTCCCGGATTTCCGCGGGAAGATTGAATGAATTTCATATCCTTGAGAGATACTTGAAAAAACTTTCAAAAATGGAGAAAAACGATGGACGAGAACCGAAACAATGTCCGGAAAGAAATCGCAAGAGAAATCAATTCCCCGATGTCGGGACTTCGATCATTCACACTGATTGAGCTTCTGATCGTAATTGCGATCATAGCGATTCTGGCAGGGATGCTGCTGCCGGCGCTGGAAAAGGCAAAACAGTCGTCCCGGACGATTGCCTGCACCGGCAACAGCCGCCAGATTTTTCTTTACCACATTTCCTATTCGGAATCTTATAACGGTTGGAGTCTCGGCTCTCCCTATAGCAGTAACAGGGGCAGCGTGGCGGCAAATTTTGTCCAGCTTTATGCCAAAAGCACAGGGGGATACCCGGGAACCGGAATCGCCAACTGGGGATACGGAGATGGGAAAAACTACAAGGTGCTCCTTTGTGAAACCGCACTGGGAATCCTGAAGACCAGCAATCAGTTTACGACCTATAATCTGTGCTCGGGACTGGGAGCCAGCGACGCGGTGGCGGGCTCCACCGGGCGCCTCAAGTGGATTCGGGACGAGGACCGCCAGTTTTTCAAACCGTCCTCCGTTCCCGCGCCCAGCCGTCTGCATTATTTCAACTGCTGCCTGAATTATTCGGATGAATATTTCCGGGCCTGGCACCCCAATAAATCCTTATGCGCATTTGTCGACGGACATATCGACCGTATCTCCATCATTGGACTGAGCACCGGCTCTTTAAGCATGGAGGGAACCCCGGCCGTTGGACGCTGGCGGCATCCGGGTTATTATCCGTGCAGCGGGAAGTAAGTCATTCAAACAAATCTGAAGAGAGGTAAAAATGAGTTTCAGACACAGGTTTTGTTTTATCCTGTTGAGCTTTGTGGTTTTTTCTGTTTCGGCAGAAGAAATGAAGATTGTCGCCGATTCGAATCTGCAGCCATATTTCGGTCCTCAGAAACCGATCATGGGAAAGAATCTGTGGAACCATGCCCCGGTGGTTGGCGTCCCGTTCCAGAAAGAGCTCCGCGAGGTGGCAAAAGAACCGATGACTCAAGTCAGTCTGGCGGTGACTCCCTATCTTGGAAAATCGCTTTTTGAATCCGACCCGCCCTTGAACACCCGGCTGTTAATCCGTGAAATCGAACTTTTTGACTCTTCCGGACGGAACCGGGCTCCCGATGCCGCGGTATCCGGGGAAGCAAAAAATGCCGAAGTCCGGTATCCCGGGCGGGTCAACGATGGAGATTCCTCCTTAAGAAGTCTCAGTTATTCAGCCCCGCCGAAACAACGGGAAAATCAGGAAGGTGCCTACACATTTGAGTTCAAGGCTCCCGTCGCGCTGGAAAAAGCAGTGATAAAAAGCGGACGGCCCCGCTCCGAATCCGACAAGGAATATGCCCAGATCATTTCCGATTTCTCCATTCAGATTCCGAAGGATGGGAAGTGGATCGATCTCCCGGGCGGAATCGTGAAAAATAATGACAAGCCGGAATGCGAAGTCGTCTTTCAGCCAGTCACGACAAAGACGGTTCGGGTCGTTTTGTACGGTCAGGCCAGCGTCATGAAAGTTTCCATCAAAAAGTTCGCCTCCATTCCGATTCCCGGAGACAGACCGTTCATCCTGAACGTGAATGCCTCTCGGTTGCCTTACAACTGTTTTGAAAATTACTCTGTTGACAAAACCGGATTCAACGAATGGAAAAAAGCACATCCTGATTTTCTTGGTTTTTATGTCGCAGAATGGGGTTGGGACTTCATGAATTTCATCAACTTCAAAAAAACAGGAAATCTGGAAAAACAGTTAAAAGACTACGGAGCCTCCGCCTACCTGATCCGAAAAGCCGATGACATACTGGCAGACTTCAATTCCCGCGAAAAAGCAATGAAGTACTTCCGGGCCTACTATGATGCCATCCGGAAACATTACTTCAACGATCCGAAAAGCCTTTGCTTCATTGACTGTTCCAGGGCATTGAGCCACTATGCGATGGATTGGGGATGCAACTATTATCTGATTGAAACTACCGCGTCCGGGTATCACCGTCATCAGGTTCAAATGTATTTCATCCGCGGAGCATCGCACCAGTTCGGCGTTCCATGGGGATGGTATATCGCAGTGGGAATGAACCATGCAAATGGATACACCGACCCTGACTACCTCGGAAAATGGAGTATGGGAAAAGCCGGCGGAGCGGGCGGAATTTCCCCTTCCCTGAACCGGCGGGACCGGTATCTTGCCTGGTTCGCCGGAGCCGGATTGGTCATGAATGAAGTCTGGCCCTACGCGTATTGCGAAGACCCGGATAAAAATGGAGTTTGGACTCTTTCCCCCCACGGAAAAGTGATGAAGGAATGGTATGACTTCACGCAGAAACATTCGGACCGGGGCGTCAGCTATGCGCCAGTCGCGCTGGGACTTCAATATGATCATTTCGTTTCGCCCATCAACGGGGGCAAAATATTTGGAACTTTTCCACAGGAGCGGGGAGATCTCATGACAGAAGGAATTCTTCGTACAATCGTTCCTTACAAATTCGGGTTAAGCGGACAGGAATGGTCTCTGTCCGAAACTCCTTATGGTGACATCTGTGAAGTGATTCTGCCGGACACTCCCAAAGGCCCGGTCGGAATGAACGTCCTCCGGAATTACCGGGTTCTTTTCCTCTCCGGCAAATTCGATCCGGATCGCGCTTTCGCCGCTCGTCTGATGGAGTATGTCCGCAAAGGCGGGACCCTTGTCATCAATACCTCGCAACTGGGAAAGAATCTGCCGCCGGAGTTCCTCGGTGTTCAGCCGACAGGAGAGAAGGCGTTGGTTGCAAATCCTGTTCTGTCCCAACAGGGGAAAGAGGTTTTCCGACTGCCCGCGCCTTATGAATTTGAAAAAGTCAAACTGAAAGGGGCAGAACCGCTGCTGACAGACTCTCAGCGGAATGTCCTGGTATCCCTGAACCGCTACGGGAAGGGAAATGTGATTCTCACCACCCCGGATGATCTGATTCCAAAAGACACGGGAGATCCGAATACACCGAGCTGGGCAAAGTGGGGACGGGATGTCCGGTTCCCGTTCATGGACTGGCTCATGGAGAGAATCTCCAGAGAGGTGCTGCCGCTGTCGGTCCACGGCAAAATTCAATATGGACTCAATGTCGTAAAAGACGGACTTCTCCTGTATCTGATCAACAATTACGGAATCCAGAAAACGGCTTTGACCGAACAGAAAATCGATCCGACTCAGACGGTTTCGGTCCAGGTTGATCTCCGGAAGCTTAACGTGAAGGAAGTGACGGAACTCCGAAGCGAAAAAAAGATTGCCGTCCGGCCGGACCATACATTTGAAGTCACGGTTCCTCCCGGTGAAGTCGCCGTGATCCGGATTCCGTGCGGAGCGCTGCCATGAAACTTCTGACTGCCATCTTTTCTCTTCTTCTGTGCTCCGTTCTCTGCGCGGAAGAAATGGCTCCCCGCCGGAATCTTGCCCTGTATTGCACCGTCTCCTGCAGCGCGGGCAAAGACCCGGAAATCGTCGTGGACGGCAGCCGGACCGGGAAATACTGGGAAGCAGGGGCCGGGGTGGGAAATTATGTGGAAGTGGACCTTGGCGAAGTCCGTGTCATCGGAGAAATCAAGGTGTTTTTCTGGTGGGACGGCAGACGGTATTACCAGTATTACGCGGACGCTTCCCCGGACGGCAGGACATGGACCATGATCACCGATGACCGGAAGAACACGATCCCTTCCGGCAAAGAAGGCCGGAGCTATCGATTTTCCCCGATCAGGGCGCGATATGTCCGGCTTCATGTGACTGCCAACTCCTTCTCCAAAACAGGGTGGGCGCATGTGCGGGAATTGGAAATTTATGCTCCGGAATTTGCCTCGCCGGGTAAATCCGAAAAACCATAAAGGAAAGGAAAAAAATGGGAACTCTGAAACTCAAAACGATGTCGATTCTTGCCTGTCTGTCATGCATGGGGGCCGCAATGCTCTCCGCGACGGAACCGGCCTCTCCGAAAACAGCCTTGGTCATGACTGGCAAAAAATATTTCGAATCCTGGCTGAAACCCATGTTGAAACCGACCGGATTGGTCATGACCCAATATGACCTCCGCTCGGACTCGAAAAAATGGAAAGAGCAAGGCTTTGTTTTTCCGAAATATGACGAGTTGAAAAAATATGATCTGGTGATAATCCAGGGAGGAAATCTACTGAAGGAAGCCAAAACGGATTTCATCAAGTATCTTGAAAACGGGGGAACAATTTTCATGATCTACACCTCGCTTCCCATCACGAAGGAAAAAACGGGCGAATTGGCTTTCGGCGTCGGCGGATTCGATGGAATCAAGGCGATTCATGAAGTTCCATACACGCAGAAAGTGAAGCTGAAACATCCGCTAAAGTATACAAAGAAAATGGGGCAGGAACGCGAGTTCGTCTATGAGACCGTCTATACGGTATATGCAACCGATCTGGTGGATGCCAAGGCTCTGGTCGAGAACGCGGATAATCCTGAATTGGTCAGTGTTTGCGTTGCAAAAGTGGGGAAAGGACAATTCATTTATTCAGCAACGGAAGAAACCAGAATTCTTATCGACACCCTCAAATATGCAGGATTGGCCGCCAAATAAAGGAAAGGCTGTTGTCGGGAGCTCTCTGACCGGCCTCTCAAAATGGAAGGCCATAGGATCAGGGGCTCCTGAACACGAAACCCCTTGAATTTCGACGTGATTCTCATATGATTCGGCAGAACTGCAATGTTCATGTGGCCCAGGCTCGAAACAAGGGTAGTTTCAGTTGCAATCCATTATTGAATACAGAATGCCTTAATACCTGCAAGGCGGATTATCAGGAACACTCTCCGGAAGAAGTTTTGGGGAGTGCAAACCACGCACCCGGAGACGGCGAAATCATTGTGGATAATGCCTTCGTATTTCCCTTGGATGACGGAAAGCAACACTCCGGGAGCATGTCCGTAAAAAATATAGGACATGTGGGACATTGTGATTCGAGGTTGTCCCATAAGTCCTGTTTTCGGTCTTTTTGCGAGCACATCTCCTGAGAAAATTCCCGATAGGGTATTCAGAATTTTTTCAAAAAGAATTGACATGGATTTTTATTGATCATATTGAACACATTCATAGTGTATGAATATGTGTTGTTAGCTTCTTTAAAAAGGGAAAAAATGACTTTTCTTGATTGGTGCATCTTTCTATTGCCGCTGTTGTCCGTAATGTGCATCGGGATTTACTCACGCCGTTACATCAAAAGCGTGGTGGATTTTCTGGCGGCCGGACGCATTGCCGGACGCTACGTCCTTTCAGTGTCCTCGATCACCGACGGCGCCATGGGATTGATTATTCTGGTGGGGTTTGTGGAGATGAACTACAAAACCGGATTCGCGATTAATTTCTGGAACAACTTGCGCGTTCCGCTGAGTCTGCTGCTGGCCTTGACCGGATTCGTCATTTACCGTTACCGGGAGATGAAAGTGCTTTCTTTCGGTCAATTTGTGGAGATGCGTTACAACAAATCGCTGCGGATTCTGGCGGCGATACTGCGTTCCACCGCCGAAATCATGGCCAGCATGCTGGCACCGGCGTTGGCGGCACGCTTTTTTATCTATATGTTCGGACTACCGGCAAGTTTCCAGCTGATTGGATTCCAATTCGACACCTATACCACCCTCATCGCATTGGTGATCGGCATGGCTCTGACCTTGATTCTCTGCGGCGGCATTTTGGGCTTGATGCTCACAGACTGTATCCAAGGATTGATCCTGTTCCCTTGTATGTTTATCGTGTTGATTTTCATCTGTTCAAAATTTTCCTGGTTTTCAGAAATGGCTCCGGTGATGATGGATCGGACTCCCGGGGAGAGTTTTCTGAATCCTTATGATGTTTCTCAACTGCGCGACTTCAATTTGTTCAATTTCGCCGTGGTCACTGTCGGGATGGTATTTCACGGGGCCAGCTGGATGGGCGGGGGATCGGCAAGCGCCGCAAAATCGGCACACGAACAGAAAATGGCCGGGGTGCTCGGGCGTTGGGCCGGAGTGCTTTTCTGGATGTTTTCCATTCTGCTGTCCATTATGATCGTCACCTTCTTCAATCACACTCATTTCGCGCCGCAGGCGAAGATTGTCCGCGACCATATTTCCAACAAGGTGATTCAGGAAATCTTACCGAACAAAACTCTTCATAAATATTTTGCCGAAGCAATCGCGGCCGTTCCGGAACGACATCATTTGATCGGACAGGACGCCCCGCTTTCGCAGAAAGTCAACTTGGATACGCCGCATATCCAGGCCGTGGAAAAGGTCATGGAACAGCAAGGCATCTCCAAGGCGAAAGCGCAGGAGTTCAGCACGCTGTATCACCAGTTGATGCTGCCATTTGCGCTGCGCCACATGTTGCCGATGGGACTGTTCGGACTTTTCGCCCTGATGATGGTCCTGATGATGCTTTCTACCGACGACACCCGCATCTACTGTTCCGGCAGCACCATTGCGCAGGATGTCATTCTGCCGTTGCTGAAAAAAGCCCCCACGCCCAAACAACATCTGCTGTTGATCAAGGGATGCACGATCTTTGTGGGCGTTGTCTTTTTCTGCGGCTCGGTGTTCATGAAACAATTGGATTACATCAATCTCTTTATCGCGATCGTCAGTTCTATCTGGATGGGAGGCTGTGCGCCGGTCATGCTGGGGGGACTCTATTGCAAATACGGAAATACCACCGGTGCCTATTGTTCCCTGGTCAGCGGAATGTTCATCACGCTGGGGGGAATGTTTGCCCAGCGCAACTGGGCGGATCTGATTTATCCCTGGCTGGAATGGCACGGCTGGGTGGAACCCGTGGGGAACTTTCTGACAGCGGTGTCGAGTCCCATGAATCCGATCATTGTGTGGGAGATGAATCCGAAAAAGTTTCCCGTCAATTCCATTGAGATTTATGCACTGGCCATGATTATAAGTTTGTCGCTCTATGTGATTGGTTCCCTGCTCACCTACAAAGGCCCCTACAACATGGACAAGATGCTTCACCGAGGGATTTACAACACCGATAACGAGGCCAAACCCAAAATTGTATGGAATCCCCAAACCATCTTCCGCAACCTGGTGGGTATCACGCCGGAATACACCAAATTCGACCGTTTCCTGGCATGGTTTTCCTTTTATTATTCCTTCTTGTTCACCTTCTTTCTGGGATTTATCGTGGTGATCGGATGGAACTGGTTTTCACCTTGGAACAATCAGGGCTGGAGCTGGTATTTCTTTATTTTCACACTCGTAATACCTGGAATCATGGCATTTTTCAGTACGATTCTCTTTACGGTTGGAGGATGGCGTGATCTGATTCAGCTTTTCCACGATCTGAAGACCAAACGCATGGATGATGCGACGGACAACGGCCGGGTGGATAAAAATGAGAATTAATCGTCCTGTCCCTGCATTTCCCGGTTTTCGAGGGAAAAAATTCAACTTATTTCCGAACGACATCAAAATCAGCGACAAAAATCGTGAACCGTCTCCAGTTTGCGGCTATCATTCAAAAAATCAACCTGAAAAACAGGAGAACTATAGATACTATGATTCCTTTTGAATTTATGATGGACAGCATTCGCAAGATTCATGCGAATGACAGATTATTTACCTATGACAGCATGCTGAAAACCTGTTCCATCGTGGAAGACATCATGCGGAAAATGGGAATGAGTGATGTCAAGACCCTGCATTTCCCATCGGACGGCAGAATTGACCACGGCGGTTGGATCATGCCAATGGCTTGGAATGCCCGTTGTGGAATTCTGGAAACGATCCTCCCCGACGGTTCCAAAAAACAGATTTGTTCCTACGAGGAAACACCCTGCTCACTGATGCTTTACAGTTACAGCGCGGATGTCACGGCGGAGATGGTGATTGCAACACCTGATGCGGATATGCAAGGCAAGATTGTCTTGGTGCAGGATGAATTTCCATCTTGCGCACGCATTCATAGTTATTTCAAACGGGGTGCGGTCTCTGTTCTCGGCGGCTGGCTCCCCGGCGAATATGCAGGTAAACCCGGATATGAATTTCTGGATGACAGTTGTCAATGGTACAATTACGCCCTGCCTTTTTGGCCGGAGGAGGAACACCATTTCGGATTTTCCCTGACCCCCAATCAGAGCGAATATCTGCGGCAACTTCTGAAGGAAAACGGTTCGGTCAAACTCCACGCAAGAGTGGATACTGAAATGAAAGAAGGCACCATGCCAATGGTCACAGGACTTTTGCCCGGGGAAACCGATGAGGAAATCGTGTTGACGGGTCACCTTTTTGAGCAAGGAGCCGATGACAATGCCAGCGGATGCGCCATGTCGCTGGGAATTGTCAAAGAAATCATTGCGGAGGGGAAAAAACTCAAACGCGGTATTCGTCTCCTGTTCACCCAGGAGATCAAGAGTCTGCAGGCGTATCTGAACAGCAATCCGAAACTGCCGCGTCTTACGGCGGGTCTGGATATCGACATGGTTGGGGTCTCGCTGGACGGCGAAGCCCATATTGGCGACAGTGCGCCAGTTTTCCCCACCTATGCCCCCTGTCTGTTGAAATATCTGGTTGAACTTTATGGCTTTTCCGGCATTGTGCGCGGGTTCAATACCATGGACACCCAGTTTTCCGACAGTGAATATCAAGTTCCCATGACCTATCTGGATCTCTTCGGCGTGCCGGACTACCATAAATCCTCGGATACCCCAGAGACCATTTCCCGGCAAGTCATGGAAACCAGCTACAATATCTCGTTTCATTACACAACTTTCCTCGCAAATGCCGGTTTGGAGGAGGCAAAAAAACTTGTCGACATCGTTTATGAATTTTCCCGAACCCGCATCGGTTGGTTCAAAGAACACAATCCCTGTGTTTCCACCGGCTATCCGACTCCGGCCTTCGCAGCGGCAATAGCGAAAGCACGACAGGAATCGATCCTTCCGCTCGTGGAACCGGAAAAACGCGATGAGTTCAAAAACTCTCTTGCCCCGATCTTTCAAAAGATCAATCTGCTCTGTGAATTCGAGGACACCATAGAACGGAGAACGCTGACCGAAAAACAGAGATCTGAATTGGAAAAACTGGTTTATAAGAAAACGTTTCACGGGTTTCTCTCCTTTGAGAAATATATGATGTGGCCCGAAAAATTTCCGGATGTCTCCCACTTTCTCCAAGGTTGGAGTGTACCGCCGTGGGTGGATTACGCGTTAATGTGGGCGGACGGCAGACGCAATGCCGTGGAAATCTGGACTCGGCTCCGAGACAGCGGTCATGATGTGGACGCGGATCAGTTATATGCGCTGCTCCAATTTTTGAATCGGGAAGGATACATCCATTTTCTTGCATGGGAAGAATATACGGGAAATACAATTCCCCTTATCTATAAAAGGGAAGCAAAAAATGACTGAAAAATGTTTTGATATGACGCGGGAAGAAATAAAAAAGGCCAATAAACAATCTCCGATCTTAACGTCCGGAGAGACCTTCAAGGATGCGTTGCGACATCTGGGGTTATGTCCCGGAATCCGTCTGGTGGTGCATTCTTCCCTGGGGGCGCTTGGAAAATTTGAAGGAGGACCGGAAAATTTCTGTAAAATTCTCTGTGATCTGATCTCTGAAGAAGGTACATTGATGCTTCCGGGATTGGTAAAATATCCAGCCGACGGAGAGAATTTTATCTATGAGCCGGATAAAACTCCGGTTTCCACGGGAATCATTCCGGAAACCTTCCGTCGGCTTCCGGGAGTGGTGCGTTCCCTGGACCCGACCCATTCTTTTTGTGTCTGGGGAAAAGACAAGATTCAGTTTGTCCGCGAACACCATAAACTGCCGTCGATGCATGAGCGCAGTCCGCTTGGATTGTTGGAAAAAGCAGGTGGCTATTGTCTGCTGGTGGGGTGCCTTTCGGTCACTTTTATGCATATTGTGGAAACCTCGTGCGGTGCGCCGTGTCTGGGAGCCCGGACCGAAGAATATCCGGGAATCATCCATGGAAAAAGGGTAAAACTCCGCGGTTGGGGATGGCGTGCAGGAGAATGTCAGGCGTTTCGTCCTGACGAAATATTCGGATTTATGCGGGGCAATCAAATGTTGTCGGAATTGATGATAGGCCGATGCCACCTGATGCTTTTCAAGCTCTCTGATTATCGTCAGGCATATACGCGTTTGTTAATGAATTCGGCGACTGGCTGCAAGAATTGTCCGATCCAGCCGCGAAAGGTAAAACAATCGGTGGTTTCCGACTGGAATATGGAAAAGGATATGCTGAAATCCAGTGATGCCTTTACCGAAGATATTTTTTAGGCATGTCTGTCTATCCGGGGAATTTTTTCCGAAGTGAAAATAAAAAATGCAATGAACAGAAATTTTTAATTGACTGAATGGAGGCTTTATGGAAAAGGCATACGATTTTCGCAAACGGTTGGACACAGTTCATCCCATCATCGAATGGAATAAGCTGCAGAACAGTAAACAAAATGAAATTGCGTTGGATGAAGACTGGACGATTTGTTCGCCAAGTGGTTTTGACGAAGGTTCCGCGGGTTGGGATCTGCGCAGTTTTTTGGGAGACAGTTTTCGCTTGGAGCTGAAAAGTTCGACAATCCCCGTAAAAGAAAAGATGATTTTACTGGAGGAAATGAACGGGGATCGGGGATTTGATTTTCAGGTTGCTTCCGGTCAGGTAACGCTTCGGGGCCACACCCGCCGCGGAGTTTATTATCTGGAAGATCTGATGAAATTCAGGGAAGCGCCTTTTTTGGAAATGTCTCAAGGAAGACGTGATCCCATTTTCACACCCCGAATGGTTCATTCCGGCTGGGGACTGGATCAATTTCCAAATTCCCATTTGAACGCCATCGCCCACGCGGGATTCGATGCGATTATGCTGTATGTGAAAGGAGTCAACCGCACCACCGTGGGGTATCACGATTTTAATGACACGATCCGACGGGCGGCGAGATTTGGATTGGATGTCTATTTTTACAGTTATATCGACAGCTTCAAACATCCCGACGATCCCGACGCGGATGAATTTTTTGAAAAACAATACGGTTCGGTTTTCCATGCCTGTGAAAACGTCAAAGGGCTGATTCTGGTGGGAGAATCCTGTCAGTTCCCCAGCCGCGATCCCCGGGTTCGCCCCACCACGGGCAGCCGCCGCGGCGACTGCAAAAACTCCACCGATCCGCGTCCCGGTCCCGGATACTTCCCCGCCGATGATTATCCCCGTTGGCTGAACAAAGTCAAAAGCGCCGTGCGCCGTTATCAACCGGAGGTGGAAATTATCTTCTGGACTTACAACTGGGGCAATCGGCCCGCGTCGGACCGTCTGCCGCTGATTGACCACCTGCCCGATGACATTGTGCTGGAAGTCACCTTCGAAATGTTTCAGAAGATTCAATACGAAAACCACTTGGGGATGGTCCCGGATTATACCATCACCTATCCCGGTCCCTGTGAAACATTCACCAGCGAGGCGGAAGCCGCCCATCGGCACAATCTTCCGCTATATTCCATCACCAACACCGGTGGACTGACTTGGGACTGCGGGGTGGTGCCCTATATTCCCGCACCGTATCAGTGGTTCAAACGCTTCCGTACGATGCACGAAGCCCATGCAAAATGGAATCTCAGCGGCATCATGGATTCCCACCATTACGGTTGGTTCCCGAATCCGATACAGGAATGCGCTAAATGGAATTTCTGGACGCCGCATGTCGAAGCGGAACGCATTCTGGAAAAGCTTGCCGTGCGTGACTTCGGCGCGGAAGCCGCTCCTGAAGTCTTGAAAGCCTGGCAATATTGGAGTGATGCACTCGACGCGTATCTGCCGGGATTCGACGACCAGTGCGGACCGTTGCGCATCGGTCCTAGTTATCCGTTTATTTTTCATCCGATTCTTTATCCGTATGCCGAGCAACAGTTGAAAATCCCGTATGAGGATTACGCCTATCGCGGCAACGAACGTTCCATTGTGACAGAATTTTATCAGCCGGAACAGATTCCGGGTTCTACGTTCATCGGACGGCGGATCTACGAAGACATCAGAATGATCATTCGGGCGCTGGAGATTTTCGACCGGGGCGTCAACGTCATGAACAATGCGTTGACGCATGTGCCGGAAAACAAACGGAACCAAGCTCGTTTTTATGCCGGGGTCGGTCATTTTTTCCGGAATACGCTGCGTTCTTTGCTGGGAATCAAGCGGTGGTGGCTCTGCAATAAAAAACTGGAAACGGAATATGATTTCGCGGCGGCAAATCGTCTGCTGGATGAATTGCAGCAGATCGCGGAAGCGGAACGGCTCAATGTGCTGGACACCATTCCTCTGGTGGAATATGATTCCCGTCTTGGCTGGGAACCCACTATGGAATATGTCACCGACCGGAAACATCTGGAATGGAAACTGGAACGGCTGGACGTATTTCTGCAGCAGACACTTCTGGCCTACCGGAAAACCATCCTCTAAAAGCAAAAGAGCTGAAATAATTGCAAAATATTTTAACTCAGCGGGAAAGAGAGCTTTCTGAACAAATTCGAAGCGATTCAAGCTTTTTCATGGCAATATTTGCGGGATCCGGATTATCCTGAGTGGTTCGCGTATGCGGCGGTTAACGGACGGCAAGTTCATTCTTATAAAGGCAGCCGGTGGAAAACTTTTTTCCATGTGCCACGGTATCTGCTGAACTGTATAGAGGTGTGCCGCAGACTTGAACAGAAATAATGAGGAGTATGCTGTAAAAAAGCTCTGACATGAAATCTCGAAGAAGCCGAGAATTATGCTTTGCGACGATCCGGGCTGTCTTTTCTACCGTCGTTTCTTAAGACGTGAAGAATGGGGCAGCAAGAAGTGTTTTCTGAAAAAAGGAGAAAGACGAAATGAAGAAAATGGTCATGGAGGCCTCGTTCGCCTCCGAGGTTGCCATGGATGCGAAAATGCCGGGGAACGATTGGCAAAAAGCAGTTTCCTATCCACTGGAACTGGTCAACGTCCAAAATGAGAACTGGACGGAGGAGAAAATCCGGAATGTCGGCAATTTCCTGCGTGAAAAGGGGAGTGTCCGGCTTCTGTGGAATCGGGAGGCTTTGTATGTAGGTGTTTCCATGGAGGACTCCGATGTTTTCAATGACGGTAAAGAGGACCAGACCCATTTGTATACGATGGGTGATACGGTCGAGGTTTTCATCAAGCCTGAAAATCAGAATTATTACTGGGAACTCTACGGCACGCCCAATCGCCTGCGATCTGTGTTTTTTTACCCGAGCCGTGGACGTCTGTTCGTTCCGAGCGTAACACACTGTTCCGTCGATATTTCTCTGGATGTCTGGATTGACGGCGTCCTGAATGACTGGCAAAAGCGGGACCGCGGCTGGAATCTGCTGATGAAAATCCCGGTAGCGATGCTGGAAAAATACGGCTGTCCTTTCCGGAACAGGGAGAACTGGACCCTGTTTGTAGGTCGGCAGAATTATTCGGCCTATCTGCCGCTGAGAGAGCTTTCCTCGTATCCGCCGCTGCCGAAACAGAAACAGGATTTTCACCTGTATGAAAATTATGCAAGGCTGCGTCTGAACGCTTGATCCTGTCGTGAATTAACCCCCGTTGCTTGCGGCGGGGATAGCTTGCCTAGAAGCAAAATTTTTATTGAACTTGTATTTGGCCAGACGGTAATTTCGTCTGAATTCTGAGAATCCATCGCCAAGTGCCAAAAACGCGGTACACTAGCAGAAGTGATTGATTATAAACAGTTAATGGCTTTCGTGGTATACCGAGCGGTTCGAATCCCGGACGGACACCCGTTTTCAGGTTCGAACTCCCGGTAAAACTTCCGCTGTTTTGAGGCTGGTAATCTTGACGTGCCGTATCCGCAATCCAACCTTGGTGTGCAAAAAGCCATCGCACTCCGACTGATCGGAAATGGTATGAAGTCAACGAGTCAATTTACAACTCATTGAACATCAGCACTCCGTCAGGTCGCATTTTTCCCGGAATTTTGACGAACCATTCCGACCGAGAGCAAAAATGCTTTCTCGAACTTTTTCCTTGATATGCTTTCACAAATGAAATGGGTAATGTATTGCGAAATCATCTGCTCAAAACGCCCTCTGTTCAACCTTTTCCAAAGACAGGGTATCCAGTCGCTTTTTCGTAAGATTATGAATATCGGAACGATTCAAAGAAGCCCTGTTTCAACTTGATTTGTTACCAGCAATCATTTTCATCGAAAAAGCATAGAAACGGCCTTCCAGATGGTATCCCTGACGGGGATCGGCACGCAGATAGGGAATGATTCCAGTCCGATTTGCCAAATGTTCATTCAAGAGGCGCTCATATTCCGTTCGTTTTCCTTCATCCCATTCTTTTTTTATTTCATAAATGCGGTAAAGAATCGCCGAAGATTTCCAAACCGCTCCGCAGATGACGGCATTTCCATATTCAAGAAAGGCATGTCCTGAAGAACAGTTTATGAAAGAATCCCTCAAACACTCCGTTCCATTTGACCAAATTTTCGCCATAAGTTCCAAGCGCCGGATGATTTCCGGGAGTGGAAACTCCGGCGTAATGGAACTGGAATAATCGTCCCCTCTTTCATCCGGGAGATGGGACCGTCCGAGTTTTTTCCCATCAAGCGGTCCCGGCTTTGGAATCAGTCCAAGAGCATGGTTGACAATGGATGAATACAGGAACGGCACGGAAAAAGGATACAGATTCATTGCTTCTGTGAAATATGCGTCCGCTTCGATGATTTTTTCTGCGTCGCACCCCGGGAAGTATTGCACAGCGAATTCGTGAAGAGCGGAACGTCCCGCAGGATCAAGCGGCAGCTCATCGTCGGCAATCTGTCTGCATTTTCCGGAAATGGTTCCGTCTCCGGAAGAGTGGTTCAGAGAAAGAAAAAAGTTGAATGCTGCCGTGTTGGCGGAAGAATAATTCCCAAAATTCCAGCACCCCATGAATCCGGCAAGACGACCTGTCTCAATGAACGCGGCTTTCCTGTAAAGATTGCCGAGAAGGGGTAGAGAGCATACCGTTGCAAGTTCATGAGTCGTTCCGATCTGCAATTTAGCCATAACCGGAAGGCCGCGTGCGGAAGCAGCCGAATGAATATCCCGGAAAAGTTCCGAAGGCCCCGGATAACCGAGAGAGTATTCATTGATCTGGACTCCATCTGAACGAGTTCCGCCTCGTTCGAAATCGACCATCAGGATACAGTCCGGGGGAATATTGTCGACGATTTCTCGGCATGGAGGATCGATGTACATGGTCCACGACCAGTTCCAGAAGATGACTTTCATGGTTTTGGAAGAACGCCTGATTCCATTGCGGATCGTGAGGATCAATTCCGAAACCACCTCTTCCGGCATGCGGTCGGCACAACGCAGACAGGTTGTCGGCACCATGTCCATGATCATTTTACGGTCACGAATTTTTCCGGGACGGCAATTTGTTTTCGAGTAACAATGGGCCGGATATTCGGACGCCGTAATGAGGATATATCCTTCGAGACAGGGAAGGCATGCAGTCAATTCGGCAAAGGCGTCTTCGAGATATTCACGAGTCCGGGGATGGGATGTGCAAAGCGCCCGGACCCGGAATCTGGCATCGGCTTTGTCGGCGAATGTATTCATGACCATTCCTCCAAGGTCGGCATGCCTTTCCCAGAATCCGACATCTGAAACGGGTATGGCGCGCGGCGGCTGAAGGTAAAGAAAGACACCGATTCCGTATCTGGAGGCACGTTTCGCGAGGCGTCTTATCGCATCGAGATGCACATCCGAGTTTTTCCCGAATTCCGGAATTATGGAGCTCTTCACCAGATGGTGCAACTGCCCGTGAATCCAGATTGCATTGAATCCCTGTTCACTGATGTCTTTGAGTATTGCATCGGTATATTTTTTTTCCGCGATGACCGTTTCATCGAGCAGATCGTTCGGATGTTCACAGTGAATTCCGAATTCACTCTCGGGCGCCCGCCAGATTTTAAGCAAAGACTGCATGATCGGGCCTTTGAAAAAGAGGGTTGCAATTCATATTTCTTTCGTCGACGATAATTCTTCTTGGAGTCATTTTCCCGGCATAAGATAAAGTTCGCCTAATCTGTCCGGCGCATGAAACCCGGCAAAAGTCGGTATCCAGCATCCGGACGCCTGATTGTTGGCGGTGCGCAGAACATTGAAGTAAAGCATTTCGCCCGGCTTTATTCCTCCGGGAACAACTTCTTTCAAAGGAATGGAAATCAGCATTGTCCATGAATCTTCCTTTTTCAGGTTCGTGACCTTGCCGGGAAAAGGAGACCATACCTGCGAAACAGTTCCAAGGAATTGTACCCCCGTAATATTTCCGATGGAATCCGCGGCAAACATCTGATACGGGATAGCCCGTTGCCTGGCGAAATGGGTTTCCCAGTTGTCGTTCTGCCATAGAGGGTTGTTTGTGACGAGCCGGGACGAGAGGATTCCCTTCTGTGTGTATGCAAGATAAAGATATTCGCCGTCGTGAGCTGCCTTGACCTCCAGTTGCTGCTTCAATGGTTCTGCCTTCAACCCGCCGAATAAGTGCAGCGTCGGTATTTTAGACCAGTTGATACTTTCAGAATCACCTGGACGTGAACAATTAACAAAAGGAACATTGGACTGCATCATGGAACCGGACATCTGGGCTGAACGTCCGACGTATGTTTTTCTTCCCTGCTGCATGTAATTCCATACCCCTTTCTCGAAGAGGGAGACACGGGCCCGGTAGGGTTCGACGACCGCCACTTTCTTCGCGGATTCCATTTCTTTCTGCAAGGATTCCATGATCTTTTCCGTGCCGAGAGAACCCCAGGCGATGCTTTCATTCATGTGCCCTCCGGAAGGCCAGTTCTTCGAATCGCAATAACGATTCTGGACGATGAGATAAAATGCTTTCATCGACTCTCCGGCCGGACCATAATACAACCGGAAGAATTCATTGAACATGGCATCCGGATCGAGTTCCCTGTTCCATGCCAGTTTCCAGTTCAGATATCCTTCAAGCTGGTCCATCAGCACCATACACTGGGAATCGGCGCCAATGGACGGTTCCATGAACATGCCGCGGACGTTGGCATCCTCATATTTCCGGAAATAGTCTTTGACATGACTGGCGAAAAACCCCGGAAAGAGCCGGCTTTTCTGCTGCAATCCGGAGAGCATCGGAAAACAATAATACAGCCAGACGTTTTTTGTCAATTCCGGAGCGGCATCCTTCCATGCCTGAAGCACACGGTCGTCATTGCGGATCTTTTCGTTGGAATACACCATGCGCCCGTGAAGGCAGAGAGTGATGCGGACGTTTTCCGGCAATTTGATGTTTTCCGGCGGGTAGCAGAACTGCGAATACGCGCCAGCTGCAATATATTTTCCGGGATGGGATTCCCGTATCGCCCGGGCTACCTTGTCGACAAATCCGAAAACGTAGTTGCTGGCAATATCATTGGAGTATTCGCCTTTTCCGCGCACAGCATCCTTCAGAATTTGTTTTTGGCACTCCGGACATTTACACCACGAGGTATTGTCGTTGGGAAAGACCGGGTAATAATCCAATCCCTTGACTTTAAGTCCGGCGATTTTCGGATCAAGCTTGCCGTCAAAATAATCGCGGGCGTCCCGGATCACCTGCTCCACCACATCTGGGTTGCTGAAACACAGTTGCGGGGGCTGTCCGCTGTAGCCTTTTGCAAACAAGCCCTTTTTCTCCGGAAAACGTTTATAAAATGAGTAGAATGAATGGCTGGCGTCCATACGGGTCCCGCCGAAACGTGTACGGAGAACCCATAATTTCGTATCACGTGCATTCAGATATTGCGGATTCCCGGATTTGAGCGTATCGGCCGCAAGATCAGCGGCATAGACCGTCTGATACTGCCTCCGGTACAGAAAAAAGGGAGTTCTCCGACAGGAGATGTCGCTGACTTCCAGCGTTTTCACCGGGGTGAATGTTATGCCAAGACTCCCCGGCAGATACCACCTCACGCCAAGCAGTTCAAGAAAATCATATACGGCGTAACAGGTGCCCGTCAAGCTCCATATATCGGGAAAGGTGCTATGGTTTTCATACTGGAACGACCCGAAATCCTCCGAATCGCATCCGGTAAGATAGATGTCGTTTCCACAGACGAGAACAAGATATTCCTGCGGTTGGAACGAAACTTTATTCGGGACACTCGGATTCCCACCGACATGAATCCTTGTTTTGAATCCATCGCCGGAGCGAGCGATTGGTATCTTCACTCCAGTAAGGGCTTCCAGATGAAATTGAAGTTCGTGTGCAGCGAAACGAGCGGATTTGGTAGGTCGTTCATTCAGAATAATCACACTTTGACCGACGCCATCCCGTACAAGTTCCGCTGAAGCGAGCTGGAGCGACACAGAAAACAGAATTATCCACAGTATTTTTTCAGGCATGTCCATCCCTCCTATTTTGTGATGCAGACGGCTTTGACGTTTCTATACTCATTATTCTGAGAACTGAGAAAAACGGCATTCAATTCTTTTCCTGTCAGATCGACTTTGTGCAAAGTCAAAACTTCCGATCCGTCGCAGAAAAAAGAGAATGTCTTTTTTTCATTGTCCAGACACAAAATAATCTTGTTCCATTTTCCAGCAGGAGTTCGAGGAAACAGCGAAAATGGTTCCAGTCCTTTGAACATCCGGACGTCATTTCCGTCCACCCGCCAATAGATGAAGTTGGCCGGGCGGAACGAATTTGTATAGCCGCGAATACCGAACCCGCTGTCCTGTGTTCGGAAAAAAGGTCCGCCGGAATCGTTGGACACCTTTTTGCGCGAGGTCACAGCAAACTCATTTACGCAGCTGAAACTTTCCGGAGGTTGGCGGAATTCAATTTCAACCTCAATTTTTTGAAGTCTGTCATCGACCTTGACCGGAGTATTGAACCTATGTGAAATTCCGAAAACAAGCTTCCCTGTCTGTAGGAAAACTTCATCATTTTTCTCCACGATTCTATAATGTTTTTCCGAAGGAAGCCCATCACTCCAGAGGTCATCCCAGCCGGTGAGCTTGCGGTTTCCGGCGAAATTGCTTTGGAAAAGAATTGTCTCCCCTGCGAAAACTGACAGTCCCGCATATCCCAGAAAAATCATCAAATGGGTTTTCATGCTTGTTTGCTCCTGTTTTAATTATGAGTCAGAATGGTGTAAAATTCGTATAATCGATATTATCCCAGCTGCGCCAATGGTAAGTTGCCGGACGGTATTTCCGGGATTCGACATGACTGTCCAGATATAACACATTGTTTTTTCCGGGCACATGATTTGCCAGAATGGATTTCGTGCCTAAAACACTGCACCGGGAAAGATATACCCCCGGATTGGCCGTGAGTTTCAAACGCGGCCACGCCTGTCGCAAAGCGCCGTAATAGCATTCCAGTCCGCCCGTGTATGTATAGGTATAGTTGGAATTCCAGAATCCGGTTGCATAATCTCCAGCTTGAAGTTGCCGGATG